>JABSRK010000109.1 GCA_013213915.1 Planctomycetota bacterium | reverse complement strand
GATCTTGGCCAGCCCGCAGAGCATGTTGGAGGTCACCTGGATCTTCGGCATTTCGAGCGAGAAGAAGCAGGCCGCGTGTCCGTGCATGACCATGTTGCGGATCACGTTGAGCGCGAAGCTGGTCTTTCCCATGGAAGGACGCGCCGCAATGATCGTCATTTCGCCAGGCAGGAAGCCCGCGGTGATCTCGTCCAGGTCGCTGTAGTAGCTCGAGAGCCCGCGCACCGTGGCGCCCTGCTCCTTGGCGAGGAAGGCGCACGCCGCGCCCACCCCCGCCGCAGAGAGTCGCCGCCACGACGCGCCGCCCATGACGATCACCAGAGAGCCCAACGCAAGCACCGTCATCAGGCACTCCGCCCGCCCGCTGATCCACAGGAACGCTTCTGAGCGTGCGGGATGCACGGCAAACAACGCCGCCCCCAAGAGGGCGACAGGGCGCGGGAGTCCGAACCGCAACAGCATCATGCCGAGCAGCACCGCACCGATTCCATTGAGCACCAGGTTGTGCACATGGGGGATGATCGCTCGCTCAGCGGTGATCGGCGCCGTGAGCGTCTCTCCCAAGACGAAATCCAGCCGGAACGACGCCGTCGTCAACGGACGGTACAGGCCCACGTCTTCGTACGGCCACAGGGGCGACGACAGCAGCGTGCCCACCCCCACGGACTCGGTCACGTGCGGGTTGCGCGTGATGTACAGGTGATCGTCGCGGATCAAGCCGCCCGCGATCGCTGGCAAACCAACGGCCAGGGCGAAGGCGACAATTGCGGGCCCCTGCAGCCTCTCCTTCCAACCGCTCATGTGGCATCGGAGGCGCCGTTCTCCGCCCCCTGGGGGGTTACACTACCAGGGGCCCGCCGCCTCCCCCCTCGATCAACCACGATGCCGTACTCGAGCCGCAACCTGTTGGCGTATGCCTTGCTGGGAGTCCTCCTCCTGGCCCCGAGCGTCGCTGCCCAGGGGCCTTCATTCGTCCCCGGCGAGGTCTGCCTGCGCCTCGACCCGGCGATCCCGGATCGGGACCAGACGGCTGTCGTCACCTCATATGGGCTACGCATCCGGCATCACTACCGGCTCCTGCGGGCCTTCTGGGTCGAGGCCCCGGGCCACGAGGATATCCCGTCTCTATGCGAGCACCTGGAAGCGGACCCGCGGGTCCGTTTCGCCCACCCCAATTGGTTCGGAGTCCGTCACGGAGGTCCCGTCGTCCCCAACGACCCCGGCTTCTCCGGCCAGTACACCCTCGACAACACAGGACAAATCGTCAACGGTCAGGTGGGAACGGCGGACGCCGACATCGACGCACCGGAGGCGTGGGGCATCCGCACTGACGCCACCTCGGTCCTGATCGCCGTGGTCGATTCGGGGTGCCATCTCGTCCACCCCGACATCATCGGGAACGTGTGGCAGAACCCGGTCGAACCGATCGATGGCATCGACAACGACGGCAACGGGTTGGTGGACGACCGCTACGGTTGGGATTGGGCGAACAATGACAACATCCCCGATGACGTATTCGGACACGGCACCTGGGCGACCGGTGTCATCGCCGCCCGTGGCGACAACGGCGTGGGCGTGGCGGGGGTGTGCTGGCAAGCGCGCGTCGTGGCCTTGAAGGACGGCGACGTCGTCCCGCAGGCAGCCATGTCCGCCGCGGCCATCGAATACGCCGCCGCCCACGACGCGGCGGTTATCAACTTCAGCACGGAATACCCGGCCGCCGCTGCCGGGATCATCGGAGCCGCCATCGACGCGGCCGACGCGGCAGACTGCGTCGTCACTGTCTCGGCCGGCAATTGGGGGACGAACATCGAAGGCGGCGCGCTCAACGTCCCCGCGGAATTCACCACAGGAAACCTCCTCGTCGTTGGCGCTTGCGACAACCAGGATCAACGAGCCGGGTTCAGCAACTGGGGATCGATCAGCGTGGACGTGGCCGCAGGCGGCGTTCAGGTTGACACGGTCGGACTCGGCTCCAGCTACGCATCGGTGGACGGCACGTCGTTCTCTGCGCCTATCGCCGCCGGGTGCATCGCCTTGATGCGCGCACACGATCCGACCTTGTCTCATCAGGCCGTCATCGCCCTGCTTCTCTCCGCCGCCGACCCGGTCGCGGCCTGGTCGGGGCTCACGGTGACCGGCGCCCGCATCAACCTCCACGCGGCGCTCTCTCAGGTCGTTCCGACCACCCCCTTCGCACTCTCGTTGACCGACCTGGGAGGAGGGATGGGGACCCTGTCGGTCGCCAACGCGACGCCCAACGCGACGTTGTTCATCCCGGTCTCCCAGAACCCCGCTTTCCCGGTCGGCTCAGGGCCCTTGCTGGGCCTGCCTTCGGACGCCCTGATCTCCCTGCTCACACCGATCCAACCGTTCCACGCGTTAGCCGACGGGAACGGCGCCTACACCTACACGGCCGGAGGCCTGCCTGCCGGCCTGGGTATCCAGGTTCGCGCTGTCGAGTTCGACCCCGCCCTGGGCATCGTCCAGCTCAGCAACATCGCCACCTTGATCCTGTAGCCGCCAGGACCCGGGCCAACCTGCGCGGCGGCGGTCCGTGAAGAGGGGCGGAGCGGGCGCGAGGGAAGGCGGCAGAGATCAGGGCATCGCCGGCACGGCACCGAAACGCCGCTCGCGCCGCCCGAACGTATCGATGGCCCGGCTGAGGGATTCCCTGCCGAACTCAGGCCACATCTGTTCGACGAACAGCAACTCGGCATACGCACACTCCCACAGCAGGAAGTCCGACAACCGTTGCTCGCCGCCCGTGCGAACGAGCAAGTCCACATCCAGGCTTGCGTCGCTCTCCTGCCCTGCCCTGCCCAGTGCGCGGACAAAGGCGTCACGGCCGCGGTCACCATTCCGCGCCATCAGGTTCGCCGCGTCGACAATCCGGTCACGGGCCGAATAGTCCACGCAGATGCGCAGGCAGAGCACCGAGCCCTCGAGTGTCGCCGCTTCCGTGCGCTCGATCTCGCGCACCAGACCAGCGGAGAGGCGATCACGACGACCGACCACGGCTACCCGCACGCCTTCCTTGATGCACCGGCGCCGCTCACGCCGGAGGAATGCACGAAACAAAGCCATCAGGGAGGCCACCTCGCGATCCGGACGCTGCCAGTTATCGGAAGAGAACGCGTACAGCGACAGGGTGCCGATGCCCAGGCCTGGTGCGGATTCGACGAGTTCTCGAACCACATCGGCGCCGCGGCGATGCCCGGCGACGCGCGGGAGACCGTGAGCTTGAGCCCATCGACCATTCCCGTCCATGATGAGCGCCACGTGCAAGGGCGCCACTCTTCCCGGCCTCGTTTGTCCCATACTCAAACAGCCTGCGGGCCAGCTTCGCTAGTCTATTTCGTCACGCCGTGCGGGTCGCCTTGATCAAGGCTTCCATATGGTCGAGATAGCGATCGAGCGCTTTCCGCCCAGCGGGCGTCAGCTTGTACTCGGTCCGCGGCATGCGCCCCTCGAATCCCTTGCTGCAGGCGACGTACCCGGCCTCTTCGAGCCGCCGGGCGTGGACGCTCAAATTGCCATCCGTAGCACTCAGAATCCCCTTCAGGTCGCTGAAGCTGAGGCTGTCGTTCACAACCAACGCGCTCATGATCCCGAGCCGCATAGGTTCGTGAATGAGGCGATCAACGTCGGATGGCTCTTCCCGCCCGGGGACGCGCACCTTGCCGTCATCCCTGGCCGCGCGACGTCCGCCACGACGCACGCTTGCCGAATTGGTCATTGCCCTACCCCTACCCACCGTGGCGCCTCCGGATAATCCAACCGAATCCCACATGCAGGCCTCCGAAACCCGCTCCCATGAACACGTCCCGCATGGGGAAAAACAGGGCGGCGATGCCCAGGACCATGAACGAGGCCCCCATGAAGGAGACGATGCGCACAGAAAACGCACCGCCCGTGATAACCGCCGTCCCGTAGAGGAGCAGCCAAAGCCCCGGGAGCACCCCATAGGCGCCGACCCGCACCAACGCGATGGTCACCACCGCAGCGGCGATGGCGGACGGCACCAGGCTGAGCGCGAACCGCAGGCCAGGGCCACGAGCCAGCGAAGCCCCCGCGATCCGTGCCTTGCGCACCAGGAAAATGACGCCTATGGCCAGGGCGACGAAGGCCTCCGCAATCCAGATCTGGACCCACGTATCGTTCGATTGCTGAAACATCGCGACGGCCGTGGCGACCAGAGCGCTCAACCCAACGAGCATCCCCCCCAACCCCGGGACCCCCGTAAAGGACCCTGCATTCTCCAGGCAGCGCCGGATGTACTGCAGATCCTCGAGGGCTCGGGTGGTGCCTCCGTCGGCTGTCCTCCTGACGGACTCGGGGAAACGGTGAACCACGTCCATGTTGAGGAGTCTAGGCGGCAGCACCCATCGTGGTCAAGTGCTTTGCCCTGAAAAGCAAGGGCCCCTAACGTGGACCGCCGACGGCATGCAATAGGTCGTAGTGGGCGCGATTCAGATCGAGCACCGCCGCCGCGTGAGCCGTCTCCGCCCTCACCAGGGCAGCCTCCACATCCAGCACCGACAGGAGCAACCCCTCGCCACGCGTGAGCTGCGCGCGGGCCAGTTGGACGGCTTCCCGCGCGGCCGTGCGCTCCTCCCGCGCGGCGAGCAGAACAGCTCCCGTCGCACGGATCTTCTCGCGCGCCGTCTGGATCTCGCGTAACGCCCGGCGCTCCGTCGCCGTCACCGTGAGGGACGCCAACCGCCGCTGCGCCTCAGCCTCACGTTGCAAGGCTGGGATCCCGGCGCCGAACCGCCACTCGAGACCGAAGTACATGGTCTCCTGGTCATTGAGACTCCCGAAGTTCTGCCCGTACGCTCCCACCATCCCCCTCGCTGCGAGATCCGGCCACCACCAGGCACGATCCGCTCCGCGCTGCGACTGTTCCGCACCCGCTAGCCGCGACCGCGCCGCCGCGAGATCGGGACGATGCGATTGCGCGCGCGCGAAGAGCGCATTGAGAGGCGCCGATGCGTCGACAAAATCGACGGTGCCGACAGACTTCTCGCCGGGTACCAGGCGCGTGCCCGGGTCGAGGACGAGCAATTCTCCGAGGACGGCGGACGCGACGCCGGCGTCGCGCTGAGCGATGGCAAGCTGACCCTCGGTCTGGCGCATGCGAGCCTCGGCCCGCAGGACGTCGCTACGGAGCCCGACGCCGAGTCGCTCCTGCGTCTTCGTCACCTCGACCAGTTCTCGCGCAGCGAGCAGCGACCGCGTCGCAATCGCGATGGACGTGTGCGCCTGGACGAGGTCGTAATAGCCCCGAGCCGCCGCACGCAGGACGTCGTGACCGGCGGCCGTGATCTCCAGCGTCGAGGCTTCGGTCCCCCGGCGGGCGGCCAATGACGCGTACCACGTCGCCGCAGGATTGACGCGCCATTCCGCCCCGGCGCCAAGTAGCAAGTTCTGCTTACCCACATCCACGAAATCACCGTCCGTCCCTTGAACCAGGCCGTCGATGCGCGTGAACCCCACGTGCGGGCCAGCGCGGGGGAACCACTGACTCAGGACCAACTCCTCACGGGCCACGGCGACGGCCGCCCGCTCCCGGGCCATGCCGATGACGAGGCCCTTCGCCCCGGCCAGACTCAACGCCGTGGCCAGATCGATAGGGAACGCATCCTCGGACGTGGGCACGGTGACGGCAACGCTGTCCGGCACAACGCCAGCGTCTCCGCCTTCCCGCGCCGCAACGGACCGCGGGGCCCACCCATCGGACGCCAACGGCTCGCGGATGCGCTTCCTGTACGGGCTCGTGCATGCGCCCACGACGAGGAACCCAACGAGCACGGCAACGGCCTTGGGCACCCGGCTCACTTCGCCTTCTCCAGGATCGGTGTGATCGCCTCGCCCACCCTCAGCCCAGCGACGTTGCTCTTGATGACGCGATCGTCGGGAGCGAGCCCCGACACGATCTCCACCCGCTCATCGCGCTTGGCTTTCCCTACGTCCGCCTCGCGCACGCCCGTAACCCCAAGCACGATTTCCCTGGCGACCACCTTGTTCCCCTCGGCGACGAGGACCCGCGGCTGACCGCGCCCCATGATCACGTATTTGGTCGGGACGGCGAGCTTGCCCGCAGCCGAACGGAACGTGAGATCGAAATACGCGAACGACCCGGGCAGGTAGTCCCCGTTGTTGCTCAGCTCGATCTCGAACCACCTGTTGCGCCACGCATCGAGCGCCCCGGCGACGCGCGCCACCTTGACTGTCCGCGCCACGTGGGGGTCGGTTTGCAGCCTCATCGATACGACGTCACCAATCTTCAGGAGCCATGCATCACGTTCAGTGAGTGAGAATCGAATCCGCACCTTGGTCGCATCCAGCAGGGTCACAATGGGAGTCGAGTCCGCCTCGATGAGGGCGCCCGGATCGACGTGCCGCTTGGAGACGACGGCCTTGGTGAACGGCGACGCCAGGTGGGCGAACGCGATGCGCGTGCTGACAACCGATTCGGCGGCGCTGCTCGCGTCGTGCTTCGCCGCGACGCTCTTCACGTGGGCCGAGCCAGCTGTGCGGCGCGATTCCGCGGCCTTGACCGCCGCCTCGGCCTTCGCGGTCTCCTGCTGCGAAGCTACGGCCTGCGCCTCGATGAGCTTCACCTCCGCCGCCGCGTCTTCACCTCGCGCAACCGGGCCGGCGCGCTCGGAGGCGAGCCCCTTGGCGCGCTCCGCGATCATCTTCTTCATGGCCAGCTGGGCGGCGACGACGCCCTCTTTTGCCTTGTAGTAGAGCACCACGGCCCTCGCTGCGGCGATGTCGCCGGCGATCTCCTCGAGCATCGCCGCCGCCTCGTCCTTCTCCGCGGCAACCGCGGCGGTCCTGGCCCGCGCCTGCTTCAGTTCGGCTTCGAGGTCGGGCACCTTCAGCGTCGCGACCTCGGCGGCGCCCGAAACGACATCGCCCTCCATCCAGGGCAGATTGGCGAGGATGCCGGTGACGCGGGCACGCAACGTCGCTGTCTGGTACGCCATCACGTCGCCCTTCACGGTCAGGTGCCGAACCACCGTCACCTGCTCGGGCTTCATCACCGAAACGCGGAGCTGGGCCGATGCGACCACGGCCAGAGCCGCCGCTGAAAGACAGATTCTCAACAGTGAACGGATCATGCGGCGGCCTCCTCGGCCTTTGGTTTGAGCAGCGGTCCGACGAAGCTGAGTAGGGGGGGAACGACAAGCAACGCCAGGGTCGCGCCACCGAGCACGGCGCCGATGATGGCCCGCGCCAAAGGTACGTTGCCTTCCGACCCCTGACCGAGCCCGAAGGCCATCGGCAGCAGCGCGAGAACCGTGGTGAGTGACGTCATGAGGACAGGGCGAACGCGCATCTTGGCGGCCTCGATGATGGCGTCTCGGACCTCCGAGCCCTCACGGATGCGGCGCAACGCGAATTCAACGAGCAGGATCGAATACTGCACCACGATTCCCACCATCAAGATGAGCCCCATGAACGCAGGGATGCTCATGTGCGTCCCCGTCACCAGCAGCGCTCCGATGACGCCAACCGCGCCGAGGGGAACGGTCAGCAGGATCACGAGCGGAACGAGAAACGAGCGGAACTGGGCGACCATGACCAGGTAGACGAGGATCGCCGCGATGATCAGCCCGGTCCCGAACTGACCGAACGACTCCTGCATGCTCTTGACCTCACCCGAGATGCTCCACACATAGCCCTTGGATTCGTAGTCATCCATCAGCGCCGTGAACGACGGCGACTCCTCCAGGCGTTCCTTGATCTCGGCGGCAACCGACCCGACATCCCGCCCTTCGACGTTCACGAACACATCCACCGTACGCGTGATGTTCACGTGCGACACGATGGGCGGCGTGACCGTCTCCTCGATAGTCGCGACACTGCGCAGGAGCACGGCGGCCTCGCTTTCAGGGCCGGTGATGGGAATGTCCAAGAGCGTATCCAGCGAATCAATCTCGGTTTCCTTGTACTGGACGCCCATGAAGTAGTGGTTGCCGTTGGGAGCGATCCAGAAGGAGGGCGCGAAGTTCACCGATGAGTTGAGCGCCGCAGCGACGTTCTTGATGACGTCCTCCTGCGTGAGCCCGAACTGTCCGGCCTTCACTCGGTCGACGTTGATGCGTAACGCGGGATAGTCAAACGGCTGCGCAACGCGGGCATCGACCGCACCTTCGACCTTGGACGCGACATCACGAATCGCCTGGCCGATCTCGTCCAGCACCTCGAGCTTCGAGCCTTGCACCTGGATGTCGATTGGAGACGGCAAGCCGAAGTTCAATGCCGCCGTCATCATGCCGCCCGTGTCGTAAGCAAACTCCACATCGGGGAATTTCTCTGCCAGGACCGTGCGCAGGCGCGACGCATGCTGCTGAGCCGTCTGCTTGCGATCGTCCTTGAGCTGGAGCAGCAAGAACGCGTCCATCGGGCCGGTGTTCGGCGTATACGCGGCCGGCCAGTCGTAGAGAACGCCGATGTTCGAGATCAGCAACGAGAGGTCTGAATTGTCGTCGGTCTCGTCAGGATCAGTCGCGCCCACCTCGGCCTGAACGGCGGCCTCGATCTCCCCCACGATCGCCTCCATCCGTTCGATGCGAGTGCCGAGCTTCCCGCGGACGAGGATCGTGAACTGCCCACCGTCCACCGGCGGGAACAACTCGGTGCCGAGCATGGGCACCGCCGCGGCCGCACCGATACTGAGGGCCACGGCCGCGAGAATCACCGGAATGCGCAGCTTGAGAGCCCAGCCGGCCACCGCGCCGTACGCGTTGGAAAGAGCCCGCGCGAGCCGTCCCTCGCCACTGGACGGCTTCAGCAAGGTCGCTCCGGCTACCGGGATGAACGTCATCGCGATGAGGTACGACGTCAGCGTCGCGAACGTAACGGCCAACGCGAGCGGCGTGAAGAGGAACTTGGCCATGCCGGACAGGAGCACGACCGGATAGAAGACGACGATGAACGTCAGCGTGCTGACGAGCACGGGCATGGCGACCTCGCCGGCGCCGTCGAGAGCCGCCTGTCGGCGCCCTTTCCCCATGGCCAGATGTCGCTGGATGTTCTCCATGACCACGATGGCCTGATCGACCAGGATGCCGATGGCCAGCGACAGCCCCCCCAGCGTCATCGCGTTGATCGTGTCCCCGGTGTAGAAGAGCCCGATGAAGGACCCGAGAATCGCAATGGGGATCGCGGTCAGCACGATGAGGGTCGAGCGAATCGAACCGAGGAAGAGCAGCACCACGAGCATCACCAGGACAGCGCCGATGATCCCGCTCGTCTGCAGCGTGTTGATGGACGCGCGCACGAACTTCGACTGGTCCATGACGACGTCGAGGCGCAGGTCTTCCGCTTCAGGGTTGAACTGACGAATGCGCTGGAGGATCTGCTGCGACTTCGCCTTCACCGAATCCACGATCTCGAGAGTATTGGCGCCCGGCTGACGGTAGATCGGAATGTAGACCTGGCGGCGACCGTTGATCCGGACGATGTTGCTCTGGATCTGGTTGGTGTCCTGAGCGAGGCCAACATCGCGAATGTAGATGGGCTGGCCATTCTCGAACTTGACCGGGATATCGTTGATCTCGGAAACGGCGTCCACCATCGCGTTGTCGCGGAGGTAGTACTCCGTGTCGCCGATGCGGACCGAACCCGTTGGCACAAACGGATTCCCCGTCTGAATCGCTCGATTGACATCGAGCGGTGACAGATTCCGAGCCTCGAGCTGATCACGATCCAGATAGGTGAAGATGCGGCGCAGGACCCCCCCGTACACCGCGGGCGCGATGACGCCCTGGATCGACTGCAGCCGGTTGCGCATCTCGTAGTACGCCACGTCGTAAAGCTGCTTTTCGGTCATCGTCTCCGACGAAACGCTCACGAGACACAGCGGCACCGACGCCGTCGGGTCGAACGGCATCACCATGGGCGGCGCCGTTCCGGGCGGCAGATAATAGGTGTCCGACATCGCGAGGGATGTCACCTGGGACAACGCGGTATTGAGGTCCATGTCCTCGCGGAAGAAGTCCTTCACGACGCTCACGCCCAGCAGCGATCGGGCCTCCTGGCGTTCGATGCCGACGGACTGCCCCGTCCATCGCTCGATCCGGGAGGTGATGTCGCGCTCCATGACCTCGGGCGGCATGCCCGGGTAGAGCGTCAGGACTTGCACCGCCGGAGTCTTGAACAGCGGCAGCAGATCAGACGGCAGGCGCGACGCCGATGCCACGCCGATAACCATCAACGCCAGCACGAACACGACGACGAGGTACGGGTTGGCGAGGGCCCTCTTTACGAGTCCCATGGAAGCGCTCCTCTGGAAGAGGCGTTCCACCCTCCTCCGCAACGTGCAGCGTGCACGCCCGATTGCAAACGCGGATGATACGGCCGCGAGCCTGAACCCGCTACACGACCGCCCGGATCATCTGCTCCAGCCGGTCCAGCCCCATGGTCAGGTTGTCCATGGGGGGGCCGAACGAGAACCGCATCCACCTCCGGTACGGAGACGGCCCCTC
>JABSRK010000108.1 GCA_013213915.1 Planctomycetota bacterium | reverse complement strand
ACGACGACGACGGGGACGCCGTATGCGTCCTCACCAACCTGGAGTCCCACCTCGACTACACCCGCCTGGCGCTCGAGGCGAAGAAGCCGGTGCTGGTGGAGAAACCCGTGGCCGCGTCGGTGGACGAGGTGGCGGAGATGCAGCGACTCGCGGACGCGGCGGGTGTCCCGTGCATGCCCGGACACAACTACATCTACGAGGAGAGTCTGCGGCGCTCGTCAGAGCTCATCGCGGAAGGCGAACTGGGACGCCTCGTCTCCGTCTACGTGATGTACAACATCCATCACCCCGAGGAGGTCGCGAATCGATACCCGGGCGTCGTGCGCCAGATCCTCACGCACCACTCCTACATCCTCATGTTCCTGGCCGGGCGGGTGCGGCGGGTGTCCGCCATGAAGGCGACGCTGCACTACGAGGAGTACAGCGAGGAGGACATCGCCATGGCCGTCCTCGAACTCGACAACGGGGCGCTGGCCCACTTCTGCGCTTCGTTCGCCGCCGACGACCACGCGGCGGACCCCTGGACCGTCGTCGTGAAGGCCATCGGCACCGCCGGTTCCACCCGTTATTCGTACCGCGACTGGGTCGAGATCAAGCCTGGCATCGCCCACTCCCAGACGTACACGGCCTACCAGGCATCCATCACCAACGAGGTCCGTCACTTCATCGACGTGTGCGTCAACGCAGGCGGCGCTCCCCTGTCCACCCTGGACGACGCGCTCCACGCGCAACAGCTGATCGAAGCAATCGAAACGTCCATCGCAGAAGGACGCACGGTGGATCTGTAGCCAGCGGCCAGCTCAGGACATCAGCCGACGCCAGTCGTCGAGCCCGCTCACGTTGAACACGTAGTTGTTGCCGCGCGTCTCCCCGAGGGAAGCCGACGACTCGGGGCTGTAGCGGTGCCCCGGGTAGAGGACCGTGTCGTCCGGCAGCTTGGCGAGGCGCTCGTGGAGAGAGCGATACATCGCCTCGCTGTCGCCCCCCGGAAAGTCGGTGCGGCCGCATCCATGCAGAAACAGGGTGTCACCAGCGATGAGACGGTTCTCGACCAGGAAGCACTGGCTCCCGGGCGTGTGTCCCGGCGTGTGGAGGAGCTTGATGGGGATCGCCCCCACCTCGACCACGTCGCCGCTGCCGTGGCTGACGAGGTCGGATTCCGAGACCCCCGTGCCGCGCCGGATCCACTCGAGATCGTCCTTGTGGCAGTGGACCTTCAAACCCTGGTGCTCGAGCAGGGCGGCGATGCCCTCGATGCTCGTCATGCCAAAGAGGTCGCCGCCGACGTGGTCCGGGTGGTGGTGGGTGGCGAGGGCCCCGCTGATCTTCATGCCGTCCTCCACGGCGATATCGAAGAGCTCGCGAACCCCCCACGCCGGATCGATGACCACGCACTCCCCTGCCTCCCGATCACCGACGAGGTAGACGAAGTTGACCATCTTGACGGCGATCGGATCGCCGGCCGCGAAATCACGGCCGGCGAGCAGCTGGCGAAAGTAGAGGCGCTCTTCGCTCATGGACGCGCATCTTACGCGCCGCGCACGTCAGTTGACGACCAACGTAGCCAGCTGCCCTGGTCACCCGAATCGAGGGATGGTTGCTGTCGTCGGCGACCTGATCACTTCCGGAAGCGAATGAGGGCCGCGGTGATATCCGCGCGCAACTCGGGGTCGATGTCGGCGGCGGCGGCGAGGGCGCCCTCGGCGATCGCGGTGGCTTCCGTCAGCGCTTCCGATTGCTCGTGCGCGAGCGCCAGCGTGAACAGCATCCGCGGGTTCTCACCCTGTGACAACGCCACAGCCTTGCGCGCGGCCGCGAGGGCGGCGTCCCCATCTCTGGTCTCCGCGCGGCGACCCCAGCGAAGGAGTTGCCACGCCAGATCGTGCCATGCCGTCGCGTCGTGTTCGTTGACCTGGGCCCACCGTTCGAGCTCGCGACGATGGCGTTCCTGGGCTCCCTGTTCCTCCAGGTTCCGAACCATTCTCCCGTGCAGACCGGGATCGCCGGAGTACTCCGCGATCGCGGTCGCGAGCACCGTCACGGCTTCCTCGTGCAGGCCCATGCTCTCCAGGTGGCCCGCACGCTCGTTCCACATCGGTGCCGACGGCGACATCTCGGTGAGGTCGCCATACGCGCGGCGCGCTTCCTCGTGCCTGTCGAGCGACGCCAGCAGGCGAGCGCGGCGGACATGGGCGACGAGAGTGTTCTCGGGCCGGCCGTCCAACGTCAGGACGCGATCGAACGCCGCGAGGGCCTCTTCGGGCTGATCGAGGAAGCAGAACGCCGATCCCTTGGCCACCCACACCATCAGGGTATCGGGACCCACCGCGTCAGCAGGGGTGTCGGCCACGGTCTGGTACGCAACGCGAGCGTCGTCATGGCGCCCCATGCGCTCGTACATGGTGGCCAGGTTGTGGGTGGCGTCGAACGCCTCGAAGCTGAGCGGCCCGAGGTGCTCCGTGAGCAGTTCGGCGGAGCGCTTCTCGTGCTTGACGGCCTTCTCCAGGTCACCGATGTTCCGGAAAGCGACGCCCAGGTACTTGAGGAGCTTGCCCTGCGCCACCGGGTCGGCCTCGAACACTCGATGAAGGATGATCGCCGCCCGATCGAGGATCTCCGGCAGGGTGACGTCTCTTGTGTTCCTCCCCCGTCGGGCCGCATCCCCCATGGCGTCCATGGGCAGAACGATCTGTTCTTGCAGGAACCCGAGCATGCGCAGGTTCCGCTCGTTCTCGTCGCGGAAAGCCGCGAGGGCGGAGCGCGCCTCCCCCGCGCTCTCCCCTGCACGTACGGCGAACCGCGTCGCGATCATCGTCCCCGCGAGGAGCGCGAGCATGGCCACCGCCATACTCGCGGCGATCACGGGGTTGCGCTGCACCCACCGGCGAAGGCGATACCAGCGCGTCGGCCTCCTGATGGAGACGGGTTGCAGACGACGCACGCGGGCGAGGTCATCGGCGAAGGCCTCCGCGGTCTGGTATCTCCGGCGGAGGTCCTTGTCGAGCGCGGCGAGGACCACGGCGGCGAGGTCGTCCGAGACATGGGGGTTGACCCGCCGCGGGTCGTCCGGCTCGTGCCTCCGGATGCTCTCGAACAGGAGATGACGGCTCGGCGCCACGAACGGACGCCGCCAGCAGATCGCCTCGTAAAGGGTGACGCCCAGCGCCCAGACGTCCGTACGACGGTCCACCAGTTCCCGCTGCCCCGCCACCTGCTCGGGGCTCATGTACGCCGGCGACCCGAGAAGGGCGCCGGCCTGCGTGAGCGCCGGCAGCCGCGATTCCATTTCGCGCGCCAGACCGAAGTCCAGCACCACCGGATCGCCGTCCTCGCGCACGATGATGTTCCCCGGCTTGACGTCGCGGTGAACGACGCCCGCCTCGTGCGCCGCGTGCAACGCGCGTGCGGCCTTCTCGACGGTGAACACGGCCTCGATGAGCTCATCGCCGGCGGTCGGTCCGCTGCTCGATCGGGACTCTAATACCGTCCCGTCGTGCAGGGATGACGCCTGCTGGCGGCCGTCCTTGATGCGGCGGGACAGGACGACTCCGCGCACGAACTCCATCGCGATGAACGGGCGGTCCGCTTCCACGCCGACCTCGTAGATCCGACAGACTCCGCGATGCTCGAGCCGGGCGGCGACCATGGCCTCTCGGCGGAATCGCGCGACCACCTCTTCGGCCCGCAGCCCGATGCCCTGCAACAGCTTCAACGCCACGGTGCGGCCGGACCGTACGTCCTTGGCGCGGTACACGATGCCGTAGCTGCCGCGACCGATCTCCTCCTTGAGCAAGTAGTCCCCGACGCGACCCGCATCGACGCCTTCTGCCCCATCGTGACCGGATGGCGCCGTCGGGACATCGACCCGCACCGTGGCGCCGCTGAAGAGCTCGACAACCTCGGCGTGGACCTCCGGCTCGCTCTTCCGCAACCCGTCCAGCCGCTCCTGCGCCGCTTCCGGCCCGAGGCACGAGAGCTCGAGGAACAGGGCCCGGGTCCGCTGGACAAGGGAGTTGGGGTCCATCGTCAGACCCCTCTCACGAGGCGGACGCCAAGCCCGATGGTCAACGGCATTGAGAATGTGGGAAGAAACAGAATGGCACGCCTCAGGCCTGCCTTCCCCTACTTCAAGAATACCAGACACCCTTACGTAATACCCCTGTCGGGCCACATGTTAGAGCCGCGGTCCGCGCGATTGTCCCGGCTCGGCCCGGATCGGACCTCGACCCGGGAGGGGTGTAGGATGAACGCCGGTCCTCGGGCCCCCCGAAACCCCCCGCCCGGGACCGGGAGCCCGCCATGACGTCCCTCCGCAATCGGACCGCCCTCGTGTTGAGCGCCTGCCTGTTGGCGATCCCCTCGGTGTCAGGACAGGCACCGATCAGCCGCCTGCTCGGGCTCGTCTCCGGAGGTTCATCCTCACCCGGCACCAGCATCACCGGTGGCTCGTCCGGGTTCCTGGTGTGGTCGAGCGGCGGGATGTCGCTGAACGGGGGAACCTTCAGTGGCATCGTCATCGGCGGCTCCAACGCCAAGATCACCATGAGCTCGTGCGAGTTCGTTGAGGTGGATCCACTGACGGGAACCTCCACGCTGCTCAACACCCTGCCCAACATCTGGTCGGTGTGGCTGGGTCGCTCCGGGGTCGACCTGGTCCAGCGGGTGTTCTATTTCGTGGGCGATTCGACCACCCTGGGGTCGGGGCGACTCATCGGGCTGGACGTGGACAACGGAACGGTGCTCTCCAACGTGGCGCTCACCTTCCCCACCATGGCGAGTGGTCGACTGGTGGCAATGGAGTTCGACAGCGCCGGCGGCACGCTCTATGGCATCGCCCTTGATCCCGGGTTTGACTTCGTCCTCGCGACCATCGACCCGAGCACCGGCATCGTCACCCCCACCACGACCACGTTCGCCGGTCCGGTGCGTCTCGGGGTCTCCGGCTTGGACGAGAGCAACGGCCCCACGTTCTTCGTCGAGACCCAGGACGCTCTCGCAGCCCTTGACCCGACCGTGCCGGGAGCCGTCACCGCGGGTCCCCCGGTCAACCCCCCGCCCCTGGGCATCAACTACGACAACCTGAACAACCGCGTGGTCGCGTACGGCAACAACCAGATCATGGCCCTGAACACCGCCGGTATCGTCACGGCGGGCATCGCGGTGACCAACGGCCTCACCGCCGTGCACCCGGGCTCGTTCGATTTCGACCGCGGGTCCGGGACGTACTTCTTCTCCGCCATGAACACCAACTGGAATCAGGAATTCCAGGTCGTGGACACGGGTGCGGGATCGGTCACCACGGTGCTTCCACCCGCGGCCCTGCGTTTCGCCTGTGCCCGCTTCATCGACGACACGGCCCTCCTGCCGATCTGCGGCGCGGGCAGTGTCGGGACATGGACCGGGATTCCCGCGCAGGATGTGCTCCTGGTGAACGGCACCTCCGGGGCCACCACCGGCCGCCTGGTGACGGTGGGAATCGGCCAGGCCCTGACCCTGGACATCCTGCAGCCAGCGACCCAGAGCGCTCCGTCCACGTTCGCCGTCCTCGGGCAGCTCCTGCTGCCCAACTTCCAGACCCTGTACACGACGCCCATCGGCTACGCGTGCATCACCCCCGCGCTGTTCAACCCGAACGACCCGAACCTGTTCACCGTCGCCGACTGCATGGGATTGGGGCTGAACGCGCTCTTCCCCGCGGGGTCGCCCCAGGCTCCCATCGCCGCACCGTGGACACTCTCCCTACCGAGCGGCATCGGCATACCGTTCGTCATGACGCTGCAAGGTGTCATCCAGGACGGCTCTCCCACGTTCGGGCTCGCGCTCACCAACACCGTAGGCGTCGTCGTCCAATAGACCGGGCTCACCCTCTTCGCCGAAGCCTACTCAGTCTTCCCCACGGCCGCTCCACCCTTCGGCGTGTTCCGCCAGAGCAACCTCGCCGCCGCCATCATCCATTGACGACGAAGCGCGGCGACTACGCGAAAATGTCGCGCACCACGCGGCCGTGGACATCCGTCAAGCGGAAGTCGCGGCCCGCGTAGCGGTAGGTGAGCCGCTCGTGGTCGATCCCGAGGAGGTGCATGATCGTCGCGTGGAGGTCGTGCATGTGGACGCGATCCTCCACGGCCTCGTGCCCGATGTCGTCGGTCGTCCCGAGCGCGAATCCAGGCTTCGTGCCACCTCCGGCCAGCCACGTCGTGAAGCCGCGGGGATTGTGGTCGCGCCCGTTCTTTCCCTGAGCGAACGGCGTGCGGCCAAACTCCCCACCACACCACACCAGGGTGTCCTCCAACATGCCGCGGGATTTGAGATCGCGGATGAGACCCGCTACAGGCTTGTCCGTGGCGCGCGCATGCTTCGCGTGGAGCGGCATGTTCTCGTGCTGGTCCCAGCGCGGGTTGGCTGACTCATCGCCGTAGTTCACCTGGATGTAGCGGACCCCCGACTCGGCCAAACGCCGGGCGAGCAGGCACTGCCGACCGAAGTCGTCCGTGGGCTTCTCACCGATGCCGTACAGGTCGAGGGTGGCCTTCGATTCCCGCGACAGATCGAAGACCGCCGGCGCGGCGCTCTGCAGCCGCCACGCCAATTCCAACGACTCGACCTCCGCTTCCAGGCGATCATCGGCCCCGGCGCGGCGCAGCTGCTCCCCGTTGAGGGCGCGCAGCAATTCGAACTGGCGCCGCTGACGCTCGCGGGAGTGCACCGTGTTCGTCATGTGGCGGATGGTCGCTTCGGAAGCGGGCTTCCCCGCCGCGCCCACGGCCGTTCCCTGGTGCACGGCGGGCAGGAACGCGCTGGCGTAGTTGCGCGGTCCGCCCTTGGTCGCCGACGGGCAGAGGGTGACGAAACCCGGAAGATCCTTGTTGAGGGTGCCCAGGCCGTAGCTGATCCAGCTCCCCATGGACGGTCGCACCAGGTTGGTCGCGCCCGTGTGCATGAACAACGTGGCGGGGCCGTGGGCGACGCCGTCCGTGTGCATGGACCGGATGAAGCAGAGCTCGTCGACGACCTGGGCCTGGTGGGGAAACAGCTCGGACACCCACCGGCCGCACTCCCCGTACTGGCGGAAGCGCCACAGGGGCTTCATGAGCCGCCGCTTGCTGACCTTGCCGAAGGTCCCGAAGCGCACCCCCGTGAAGTCGATGCTCTGCCCGTCGCGCTTGATGAGCTCAGGCTTGTAGTCGAACGTGTCGACGTGGCTCGGTCCGCCCTGCATGAAGATGAAGATCACCCGCTTGGCCCGGGGTGGGAACATGGGCACCGGATCTTGCCCCTTGAGCATCCCCGCCAGCGCCAGCGAACCGAAGCCGCAGGCTGTGCGCTGAAGCAGTTGGCGTCGGGAGAAGAGGCCTTCCATGTCGTCCGATTCTCTCACTTCAGATAGCGGAAGTCGATACACCCGAACAGGGCATGGAAGAGGCCGGAGAAGGCGTCGGTCTGGCTGGCGTGCGAGCCCCGCAGATGGGTCCGCGCCAGGTCCCGCTCCACTGCGCTGGGCGGCCGCCCGAGGGCAACGAGATACGCCCGATCGATGCGCTCCTTTCGCCCCGGCGGCCCGGTTTCGAGCAACCGCGTCGCGGCGTGGCGGGCCTGATCGATCACCCAGGGGCTGTTCATCAGGTAGAGCGACTGGGGAGACGTGTTGCTCACGTTGCGCCGGCCGGTGACCAGGTTGGGGTTGGCCACATCGAAGACCTCCAGCAACCCGAGCATGGCGTTGCGGAGCCACGGGACATAGACGCTGCGGCGCCGCGTATCGAACACATAGCCATAGTCGTACTGGGTGATCTTCCTGATGGTGAGGCCGCCCATCTTCAGGTCCAGTTGTCCGCTCGCCGCCAGGATCCCGTCCCGGATCGACTCGGCGTCGAGGCGACGGCGGTGCGCGTGGGACAGCAGCCGGTTGCCCGGGTCCGATTCCGGACTCGGCGCGACGCGCGCGCGGTAGGCGCGGGACGACACGATCATCCTGATGAGCGACTTGGTCGACCAACCATCGCGGATGAAGCGCCGAGCGAGCCAGTCCAGCAGCCGCGGATGAGAAGGACGCTCACCCATCAGCCCGAAGTTGTCCGGCGTGCGGACGATGCCGACGCCGAACAGGTGCTGCCACACCCGATTCACGTAGACGCGGGCGGTGAGCGGGTGATCCGGGTCCGTGAGCCAGCGAGCCAGCTCCAGCCGTCCGCTGCGGCCGGCCGGGATCTTGGCCGGTCCGTCGGAGCAGACACTGACAAAACCACGTGGCACCTTGGGCCCAAAGCTACGCACGCCACCGCGGATGTGGACATGGCCGTCCGCCGGCTTGCGCGCGTCGCGCACGGACATGGCCTTGGCGGGGGCTGGCGGCGCCTTTTTGTCCAGTCGTGCGAGCTCGTTCTTCAGGCGCGCGACACGCTGCTCGATCTTGGATTGCTCGGGGACGATGCGAACGGGTTTTCGCCGCTGCGCGGCCGCGCCCTTGGAGCGCAGGAGCTGCAGCCCGTCCACGATCACGTGCCCGTCGGTGCCCTTGTTGGAGACGGTGATGACCGCGCCCATGCCCTTGTCAAATCGCGCGACGCCAAGGGACACGAACATGCCGTCGATGGGCGGCGACCGACGCTGGTTGACCATCACGGTGCGTAACCCGCCGATGCCGTCGATCACCACCGGCACGTTGGTGGCCCGGTTCGAGCCGCTGGTGTAGGCGAGCCGCACCTCGTAGAGGCCCGCTGCGGGGATGTCCGGCGCGAACGTCGCCGACTTCTCCCCCTTCTCCACGTCCTTGTCGTGGATGTAACCCTTCTCCAGGTAGCTCTTCGTGAACTTGGACAGCTTCCACTCGCCAATCAAGGTGGCGTCCGCGTCATCAAGGACGAGGCCCTTGAGCCCGGCTCGCTTCACCGGCCGCGACGCCGCCGTGCCCTTACCCCCGAGCGCGGCCTGCGCCCGATTCAACGTCGCCGCGAGCGTCGCGCGGGCCTTCTGGTGAGCGTGCCAAGCGGTGGTGGCGGGCTCCACCAGTTCGTGCTCCACGTAGCCCGAAACATTCCCCGGGGTCAGCACCTCGGTGCTGCCGAACACACCGGCAAGGGCGTAGTAGTCCGTGGTGGGGATGGGATCGAACTTGTGATCGTGGCAGCGGGCGCAGCCGATGGTCAGCCCCGTAAACGCGCGGCCGACGGTGTCGATCTGCTCATCGATCACGTCCATCCGCAGGAACTCCTTGTCCTGCTGCTCGTAGTTGGTCGGCCCCAGCGCCAGGAACCCGGCAGCGACGAACTGCCGGTTGCGTTGCTCCGGCGTCTCGTACGGCAACAGATCACCCGCGACCTGCTCGGTGACGAACCGGTCGAACGGGACGTCCTTGTTGAAGCTCTCGATCACGTAGTCGCGAAACCGCCAGGCGTTGGGGAACATGAGACTACGTCCGCCGCCGCTGGACTCGGCGAACCGGGCCACGTCCAGCCAGTGCCGTCCCCAGCGCTCGCCGAACCGGGGCGAGGCGAGTAACCGATCCACCAGTTGCACGTATGCGTCTTCCGAGCGGTCGTGAACGAACCCTTCGACCTCTTCCGGTGTCGGTGGTAGCCCGATGAGGTCGAACGTGAGCCGCCTGATCAACGTCCGTCGATCCGCGTCGCCGGCCGGTGCCAGCCCCGCCGCCTCCATCCGCGCAAGCAGGAACCGATCGAGGTCGCCGCGCGCCCAGGCGTCGTCCACGGGCCGCGGCACCGCGACATCCCCCACCGGTCGAAACGACCAGAACTCACGGCCCTTCTCCAGATCGATGTCGCGCCGCGTGGGCGCCGGCACCACATCTACACGCGGGTCCGGCGCGCCGGCCTTCACCCACGCCTCGATGGCCTTGATCTCGTGGGCAGCCAGCTTTCCCTTCGGGGGCATCTGCAGCTTCGGGTTTCCGTAGCGCACCGCCAGCACCAGCCGGCTCACCCCCGGGTCTCCCGGGACGATGGCCGGTCCCGAGTCCCCGCCTCGGGCCCAACCGGACCGGCTCTCCAGAGACAACCCGCCCTTCAACGACTCCGCCTCGGACGAGTGGCACGCGTAGCACCGCTTGATCAGCAGCGGTCGTATGGTCTTCTCGAACGCCTCCAGGCCGGCCCCGTCCTGCGCCGGCATCGCCGTCGCGAGCATCAGGCACGCGATCAGAAAGGAACCGGGGAATCGAACGGACGGATGGCGCATGATCACCCCATTGTAGAGGGAGACGGGACCCGATTCTCACTGCCCCCGACCCAGCGGCGGGTGGCCCTGCGCCGCGCACTCCATCCTCCCCTTGACCCACCGCCACGAAGCGCGAAGGATGGCGCCTCGGGGCGATTAGCTCAGCTGGTTAGAGCACTCCGTTTACACCGGAGAGGTCACTGGTTCGAATCCAGTATCGCCCACTTCCGTAAGTCTGGACGCGCCTACGCCTGCGTCGAGAGCGGGTGCGCCATGGGGAAACCGGGCACGACGACCAAGGTTCCCCCCGACGGGACGGTCGTCACCGCCGTGACGGTGGACTCCGGGGGAACGTTCACCAACAGGCTCACGGGCCGCCCCAAGCC
>JABSRK010000107.1 GCA_013213915.1 Planctomycetota bacterium | reverse complement strand
GGATGCTCACGAGGACGTCCGCGTCGGGCGGCACGCCGAACAAGGAGAACGCATCACCGCCATCCGGGATCTCGAGCAGGGTGCTCACTTTCAACGCGCGCATGGGCAGGCGTGCGACGGCCTGGCGCGCGATCTCGGGGCCGCGCCAGGACCGGCCATGGGGCCCGATGTACGTCACGTCGGAGTCGACGGGGGTGAGGCGCCAGCGCCCGTCTCGCCTGGGGTACCTGAGGAGCGCGACCACGCGGCGTTCGGCGCCCGGCTCAAGCTCCGCGCGCGGCAGCACGACACGTGCGGCCGGAACCTGGCCGGTTCCGCTTCTCCAGGTCAGGGTGAGGTGATGGAGCCCGCCGCGCCCGAGCACGATCGTCTTCGTACCGACGTTGCGCAGTCGGAGACGGGGGGTGCCCAGAACCCGGTCGAAGGGCTTCTCCGCGACGCCCTCCATGCCGACGATCAGGACGTCGTCGGGCCGTGGGGTCGCGCCCGCCGTCTCCTCGAACCGCGCCTGCGTCAATGCTGCTGATCTCTCGCGCACGCGTTGGGGAGTCCAGCTGTGGTTCAGCTCGGCGAGTCGCCGGGTGATGCGCTCCTGGTCAGCAGGCTGGGCGTTCCCGTGCAGGGCGATGAGGGCGGCAGCTGACATCTCACCGTCGAGACCGAGGGCGATATCGACGATGCGGTGCAGGACACGCACCCGGACCTGGCGTTCGGGATGGGGCCATCGATCCACGACGTACGCGACGAAGCTCTCCGGCCGGCTCACCGCCAGCCCGCGCAGGACGCGCAGCAAAAGGTCAGGGGGCGTCCCCGGCCCGGCGAGTTGAAGGGCGAGGCCGTGCGTGTCGGGGTCACCCGCGCGAGCCAGCGCCGGGAGCAGGGCCTCCCACGCCTTGGGGGGTGCAGGCTCGATCGATTTGACGTGGCGGAGCGCCGCCGCGTTGCCGCGGGCCGCCAGCGCGACCTGCAGGGCGTGCCGCTCTGCATCCACCAGGTTGCCCGGTGTTGCAGGCATGGGTGCGTTCCAGAACCGGGGCGAGCGGCCCAGACGTTCGAGCAGGCGGAATCGAACGGGCGACGGTGCGGCCCCGAGCGGTACGTTTCGTCCCGGGCCGTCGAGGTCGGCGGCGAGAAACTCGTCGATGAGCGTCATCACCGTGTGCTGGAGACCGGGTGTGTACGAAGCGAGGGCATCCTCGATCGCCGCGAGGCGCGACGGTTCCTGACCGAGAGCGAGGAACGCTGCGAGTCGGGCCTGCGGTTCCGGGTTCGTGAGCAGGCGCATCAACTCGTCGGCTGTTGTGGCAGGGGAGGTCTTGGAGGCGCGGTCCGATCCCAGGCGCGCGTCGAGCGCCGCGATCCACCCGCGCAGGCGACGCACCTCTTCGGAGTGCGCCGCGGCCAGGTTCTTTTTCTCACCCGGGTCCGCGTGGAGGTCGTACAGCAGACGCGCAGGACCGTCCGGGTATTCGATGAGCTTCCACCTGCCGTCCGTGATGGCACGGATGCGGTCCTCCCCCCAGGGGACGTCCCGATCGACGACCAGGGTCTCGGCGAGCGCCATTCTGGGCCACGGGATGCCCGGCTCGAGCATGCGCATAAGCAGCGAGTGT
Source organism: Planctomycetota bacterium (assembly GCA_013213915.1). Lineage (GTDB taxonomy): Bacteria > Planctomycetota. The sequence goes on along the minus strand of JABSRK010000107.1, from coordinate 8,996 downwards.
CCCTGGTGCCCAGGCTCGGGCGTTGCGGAGAGCAGGTCCATGAGCGTCGGGGCGATGTCGATGTTGGAGGCCGGGCCGCGCAGCACCGCTGCGTCGAGGTCGGGCACTCGGATGACCAGCGGAACGTGGATCTGGGTCTGGAAGAAGGACGTGCCGTGGTAGTAGCGGCCGTGCTCGTTGAACGCTTCTCCGTGATCGGCGTGAGCGATCACGATCGTGTGCTCGGCGAGTCCCTCGCGCTCGAGAGCGCCGAGCAACTCGCCGAGCGCGGCGTCGGCGTGACGCACCTCGCTCTCCCAGCGCTCACGTGGCGTGGCGTCCGTCTTGCCCTCCCAGGACACATAAGGTGCGTGCGGGTCGAAGAGGTGGACCAGGGCGAAGAAACGGGTGCGATTTTCTTTCAACCACGCGATGGCCTGGGCGACCGTGCGGTGTGCATCCGGCGCCTCGGTCTGCTCCTCGCGCACCGTGGTGAACCCGCGCTTCAGCCGTTCCCAGATCGGCGCGGCGAGCGTGTCTCGTCGTAGCCCGGTGAACCATGCGGTGTCGCACCCCGCCTCGCGCGCTCGCTCGGCGATGGACGGAGATTCGAACGCGACCTCGCCGGTGCGCCAGCCCGACGCCACGGGCGTGCGCGACGGGTAACGGCCGGTCAGGAACGACTCCATGGACCCGGTAGTTTCGGGCGCCTGGCTCCACGCGTCAGGGAATGCGCACCCGGAACGCGCGAGGGCGTCGAGGTTGGGCGTCAGGGACGCCGCCTCGTCCCCGTCGATCCCGGTCGCGTCCGCGCGGAGCGCGTCGATGGTGACCCAGAGGACATTCAGCGGCGGCTTGGATGCGCGGCGCGACGCGAACGTGGCCCGGGCCTCATGGCGCGAGCGTGGTGGCTCGAGGAGCGTGGCGGCTTCGATGGCCGTAACCCCTTCGTCGAGGCGACGTGCTGGCCAGAGGCCTGATGCGACCAGCACGCGATCCACCACGTCCACCCGCGCCGACGTGGTGGCCAGGGTCGAGAGGTCGGCGGAGCTCTCATCGAGTAACCGCGGAACCGCGACGGCCAGGATGGCGACGAACAGGCCCACCAGAAGGCCCTTCCCGTGCAGGGCCATCTGCAGGCCCGCCGCTGCGGCGCCGAGTCCCAACCCCAGCAGCAGCAGGTCGAGGCTCTTGTAGGTGCCGCGCAGTCCTTCCGGATCGACGACGAGCAGCGCTACGGACACGAAGCAACCGAGCAACGCGACGAGTGGCCAACGGTTCGGGCGTCGCAGGGGCGCGACGAGCGCGATGGCGTAGGCGACGCCGACGGCCCCGATCGCCAGGAATCCGAACGCGCCCCACGCGCCACCGTCGTGGCCATGCGTGCCCGACGCGATCATCACGGTGACAGCTCCGCATAGGAGCGCCAGCAGAACAGCTCGTGCGTTGCGGGGGTTCTTCACCAGGCGCCGGGCGAGTCCGTCGAGGAACCAGGCGATGAGTCCGAGCGCCGCGCCGACCGTTGCGAGGCGCCCAACGACGATCGTTAGCGCACCGGTGACGGAGCCCACCGCGTCGCCCACGGCGCAGGCCTGGACGACGCCACAAACGATGCCTCCGAGGGCGCCGGCGACGACCCAGGTTAGGGGCGCCTTCACCGGACCTCCCACGAGACGCTGCGTAACTCCAGGTCGCTGGCGGAGGGGCGCTGGATCCAGCCATCGAGGCTGGTGCGGATGGTGATGCGGTGGATCGTTCGCGCGGCGGTCTCCTTCGGGATCGGCAAGAGGATCGTTCGTTCGTTGCCATCGAGGGAGGTGAGCGAGAACGGCTTGTCGTTTCCGTCCACGTGGAGTCGCAACCAATCCAAGGCGTGTCCACCGGTGATGTCCACGCGGATGTGCCCTCCTTCTCCGGAGCCGATGATCACGTCGGCGCGTCCGCAGGTGATCTTCACCGATCCCTGAAAGTCGGTCGGTGTGAGCGACGTGTGTCGCACGAAGGGCAGTTCGTCTGGCGACCCCAGCTCCAGCTTCTGCGGCGGCCGCGTCCGGTTCGTCGACGGATGGGGCTCGTCCGCGCGTACGGGGTCTGCAAAGATCAGCCGCTGTGTTGTCGTGCGTTCGTTCGCGGTGATCCTGACCTCGTGCTCGCCGCGCTCGAGGTGGGGGAGAGGCAGCCACAGGACCGGGGGCCCGTCGTGTTGCGGCGGCGCGAGCCGCAGCGGCAACCGCGTGCTTTGCCCGTCGATGTGGACGGCGACCTCTGACGGCAGGGCGTCGTCGCCGAGCCGCGCGGCGGCGCGGACGATGATCCCGAATCCCTCGCGCAGCGCCGGCATCTCGCCATGGGTGCGCCGGTCGATGGGGATGGCGATGGGCGCGGGGAGCAGATTGGCGGGGCGTCCCCGGTCCCACACCTTGCGTTGGCGACGGGCCCGCGCGGTCCAGTGAGGGTGTCCCCACGCCGTGAGCCCGTCGTCTCCGTGAGCGACGGCGACGACCCGCCCCTTGCGGACGGCGTCTACAAAGGCGGCCACATCTGGTGACCTGGCGAAGAACAGGGTTCGCGTCCTCAGCCCCTGATGCAACCAGTGGAACGGATCGGTGTGGGCGTCGTGGTTGCCGAGGACGGGGAGCCGCGCGACCCAGCGCTCGAGCCATGGGTTCTCGCGGACCACGTCGCCGCCCGGTGCGAACGCCCAGCCGGCCATGAGTGCGCCGTAGCCTCCCCGTCGTGCGCTGTGCTCGTACGCGGGCGCGAGGAGTTCGCGATGCAGGTGGCTCGCTGAGAACACGAGGGCGCCGGACGACCGGTCCTCACGCCACGCGTCGACGAGGGCTTCGAAGCCGACGTGCCACGCCCGGTCCGCGAGCTCGTGGTCGATGTCGAACACGACGTCGGAGCAGTGGGTCGCGTACCCGAGGCCTTCCACACCCCAGGCGCGCCGGTGCTCTTCGCGCGCGCAGCCGATGGCCAGGGGACGGGCGAACCCCTTGGCGACGGCGTGCGCGCGCCTGGCGAGTTCGCGTTCGGTGTTCTGCAGGGTCTTGATCAGCAGCAGGTCGGCGCCGATCCGGTGGGCGAGGGCGACGCATGTGCCCGGATCGGAACCCATCTGGACCGCGGCTTGGAACAGCTGAAGATCGCCCGGGTCGTCCGCGTCGGGCCAGCCACCTTCGAGGGGGTGGGCAGGCATGGGTGGCAGCGGCTGCCCCAGGAGGTGCAGGCACTCGAGGGCCAGCCACGTCGCTTCGAGGGACGGGGGCTCCTCGGGCGCGTGGGCGAAGCCGCCTGATCGGTGGCGGTGCCCCGCGATCCACGACGCGGTGAGCGCGGAGTCCACCGGCTTGGTGCCGAGGTCACGCAACGCGCGCAGGGCGTCGTACGTTGCCCACAGCCCCGTGACGTCGTACCCGGGCGTTCCCTGTCGGTAGCCGCCGTTGATTCTCCGTAGCGCGTGCAGCCGAAGGGCGGCGCGGTGCGCATCGCGGATCTCGATGCCCCCGTGCACGTGACATCGGACCGCCGCGGCGATGGATCCCGCCGTCGACGGCGCCTCCGGTGTTTCAGGGAGCTGCTCGAAGTCGGTCCCTTCCCTCACGTGCGCGAAGGTTTCCTTCAACGTGGCCGGCCACCGCCACCCGCCGTCGCGTGCCCGCCACAGGCTGAGCACCTGCTCGAGCACCGGACGATCGGGTTCCACGCCACCGAGGCGCTGCATTTCGACCAGCGCTTCGAGTTCGGAGAGAGGTGGCGATCCGACCCACGACGTCGCCGACAAGAACGGTGGGTCGCGCGGTGGGGGACTGGGGTCGATCCCGACCAGGCGCAGGAGACGAGCGTGGGTCGCGCGCCGACTCCAGGACGCTCCTGTGGGGAGCGCGCGGATGGCCGTGCGGACGTTCCCGTGGAGTTTTCCGGGTTCCTCACCCACCAGGTCGGCGCAACGAAGGGCCCGCCACGTCCACGTCGCGTCGGCCCAGGGTTGGTCCACGGGACCGTACGTCCCGGGGGTTTTCCGGTGGGTCGCGATGAACCGGGCGAGCCCATCCCGTGACGCGTCTTGTGCGGACGCCACCGTGACCATGCCGAGGACGACGATCGGGAACAGGAAACGCATCGGCCTTACCCTATCCGTCGATGAGCACCTTCAGCACCCCGCCCCGTCCGGCGTGATCGAGCGCCTGGACGGCGTCGCTGAGGGGATAGCGGGCCTCGATCATGGGACGGGGGTCGATGGCCCCGGCCGCGAGGGCGTGGAGAGCGCGATCGAACGGCCCGCAACGGGAGCCGACCACGGTGATTTCATCGATCACGAGGGGGGCGAGGTCGAGGGTCGCCGGCCGCTCCGCCGTCGTCTTGAGGACGATGGTCCCCCGCGGCCGGACGTGGCCGACCAGGCGCGCGAGCGCGTTCGGATCTCCCGTAGCCTCGACGGCGAGGTCGTATGTGCGGTCGGTCGGCGTCGACTCCAGGACTCCCGTTGCGTGACGCGTGCCGTTCGGCAGCAGCTCCGCCCGCTCCGGATGTCGGCCGGCGCAGGTGACCTCGCAGCCTGCGAGCGCGAGGACCTTGGCGATGAGCAGCCCGAGCCGTCCGTCTCCCGCTACGAGGGCGCGCTGTCCGGTCATGGGCACCTGCTCGACGATCTGGAGTGCGGCCGCGAGCGGTTCGGTGAACACGGCCACGTCGTCCGGAACGTGATCGGGCACGTAGATCAGGTTGCGGTCAGGGAGCAGGATCTCCTCGGCGAACGCGCCCGCGCGCTTCACGATGCCGAGCACGGTGCGATCGGGGCAGTGGTGCCCGTGTTCCTCTCGGCAGGACCGACAGTCGCCGCAGCCGACGTTGATGTCGCCGACGACGCGCTGACCTGCGCGCGGTCCGTCGATGGCGACCCCGACGAACTCGTGTCCGGGGACGCCGGTGAATCCCATGTACCCGCGACGCAACGCCAGGTCAGTGGCGCAGACGCCCGCGCAGGTGACGAGGACCCGTGTCGCGCCGGCGGTGGGTTCGGGTTGGGGAAGATCGTCGCGGAGTTGTACCGATCCGCTCTCGATCCACAGGCCCTTCATCGCGTGCCACCTCCAGGGTAGAGCCAGGTCCGTCGTGCGCGGAACGCCGCCAGGTCGGCCTGCCACGCGGCTTCGACGGCCGCGTAGGACCTGCGCGCCAGCAACCCGTCACGCGCTCGCCGGTTCTTGAGGAGCCTGTCCAGCCGCCGGGTGTCCCACGCGTCGCCGTGATGGTGGACGAGGATCGAAGCCAGGGTGAGTCCGAGGCGTACGGGATCCAGGGCGACGCGGTCCGTGATGGTGAACCGGACACCAGAGCATGGCTGTCCCTTGAACTTGCTCGCGGTCGGCGTGAACTCCGTCGCCGCCACGGTCACACCGGGGATGCCCGCGGCGCGCAACGCCCGGGCGACGGCCTCACCGTTCATCCACGGCGCGCCGATGTGCTCGAACGGCGTGGCCGTGCCACGACCAACGGACAGGTTGGTTGTCTCGAGGATGCCGATGCCCGGATACAGGAGGGCCTCGTCCAGGCTGCGCATGTTGGGGGAGGGGTTCACCCACGGCAGCGGGCACTCGTCGACGTGGCGGTCGCGCAACCACCCCTCGCACCGGATCACGCGGAGCCGCAGGGCGAGCTTCAGGTCTGCGCGGGCCAGGTGCGCTAGCTCGCCTACCGTCAGGCCATGGCGGATGGGGACGCGAAGCCGGCCGACGAAGTCGAGGGCGTCGTTGTCGGCGACGGGTCCGGCAGCGCCGCGTCCCGAGATCGGGTTGGGGCGGTCGAGGACGACGAACAAGAGGTCGCGCCGCGCCGCCTCCTCCATGGCGTTGACCATGGTGGACACGTACGTGTAGAACCGGGTGCCGATGTCCTGGATGTCGAACACCAGGGCGTCGAGTCCGGCGAGGGAGGCCTTGCTCGGACGTCGCGTGGCCCCATACAGGCTGTGGACCTTGAGCCCGGTTTTCTTGTCCGTGGTGTCCGCCACTCTTGAATCGAGGGCGCCACGGATGCCGTGCTCGGGGGAGAACAGGGCGGCCAGGGTCACGCGCTTCGAGTCGTTCAGCACGTCGATGGTGGAGCGGCCGTCACGCGTCCGTCCCGTGTGATTGGTGATCAGACCGACCTCCAATCCTCGCAGGTCGCGGGGCCAGCCTCGCTTGGCGATGACATCGACGCCGGGGAGCACGCCGTCCGGCGCACAGCCTGCTCGCGTGGTGACCAGGTTGCGCAAGCTCCCCACGGTTCCCTTGCCATCGGGGTACAGGCGACTGGTCAGAAGGACCGTGACGGTGTCCGCGGGACCGATCCAGATGGCGGTGCCGGTGAAGCCCGTGTGCCACGTGACGCCGGCCGACCCGAGGCGCCAGCCGAGTCCCCGAATGCCGGGGTCATGGGAGCGACGGGTCATGCGTGCGACGGTCTCGGCTGCCAGGACACGCCGCCCGCCTTCGGTCACGCCGCCGGTGGCGATCATGCGACCGAACCGCCGCAGGTCTTCCGCGGTGGAGAACATCCCCGCGTGGCCAGCGACGCCTCCGAGGGCGCGCGCACGGGGGTCGTGGACGACGCCCCTCAGCGGTGCTCCTCCCTTCGTCGCGGCTTCGGTGGGGACACAACGGGCGGTCCAGGCGTCATCGACCGGCTCGTCGGCCCGCACGAACCGAGTGTCCTTCATCCCGCAGGGGTCGAACACCGTCTCCTTGGCGTAGGCGTCCAGGGTCTTGTTCGTGATGCGTTCGACGATCCACCCGAGCGCGATGAATCCGACGTCGGTGTAGATGGTCCGGGTGCCGGGCGGAGCCCGCAGCCCGAGGGTGCAGATCTTCCGTCGCGCCTCGCGCGGGCCCTGCAGGTAGTCGGCGAGCGCGTTGTCGGGCAGCAAGCCGCTTCGATGGCGCAGCAGCTGCTCGATGGTGATCATGTCCTTGCCGTTGGCGCCGAACCCGGGCAGATGATCGGCCGCCTTGTCATCGAGGGCGAGCCGGCCCTCCTCGACCAGCTTCATGACGCACGTGGTGGTGGCGACGACCTTGGTCAGGGACGCGCAGTCGAACACGGCGTCGGCCCGGTGGGTGACCGCGGCACGCTGGTCCGGTCGCCCAGTGCGCCCGAGAATGCACACGGCGCCGAACAGGGACGCCTCCTCGCAACCCTTGGTGATGGTGCGTTCGAATGCGCGCTGCTCGATCCCCTGCGCGAGCAGGGTGGTGGTGGTGGTGATCAGGATGCCGACGAGCGCGCGCATGGCGGGAGCTTAGGCGATGCGCGCCCGCAGCGGGCTCCGTCAGCGCGTGAGACGCTTGACAGCCGCGTCCAGGACCGAGTCCGTGCTCCCCAGCAGATCTGAGAGGATCGGTCGCATCTCGACGTCGGGTGCGATCCCCTTGCCGTCGTAGCGCTGGCCATTCGGGCGGAACGACGCCATGGTCGACATGCGAACGGTCAGCCCGCTGTTGGGGAGAGCTTCTGAGCGACTTCGTCCGCTCCCGCCGCCGCTCCGGGTCCCCATCAGCGTCACGTTGCGGTGGCCGGAGAATCCCCCCAGGAAGATGTCAGTGGCGCTGAAGCAGCCGGTGTCGAGCAGGATGATCAGCGGGCGGTCGTAGTGGAATGCCGTGTCCGGCGTCCTTTCGAGCACCATGTAGTGCCAGGCACTGAAACAACCGGCGGGCAACTTCCAGTCGGGCTTGAACGTCGCCGCGACCTTCGCGATGGCGCCACGAGCGGCATCGCTCCAGCCGACGTGGCCGGCGGGCCACAGGTAGCGGTTGTCGAGAAACCCCTTCGGGTCGGCGGGATCGTCGCCCGCGCCGAGACGGTAGGCCCCCACGTTGGCGACGTGAGGCGGGTCGTTCTTGGCCATGAAGTAGGGAAGCAGAACCCGCAGGGCTTCGCGGCTGCCGCCGCCGTTGCCGCGGACATCGATCACGAGCCCCGCCGTGTCCTTGACCGCGCCCATGGACCGGTGCAGCCATCGCCGAAACGACTCGCCGGATGCCATGGAGGGGATCTGGATGTAGCCGACGTTCCCTTCGAGGACGCGCTGCGCCGGCGTCGACGAGGGACGTGCTATTGGCGGGCGCCCCGCGAGGGGGCGGCTCATCTTCACGCTCTTGGTGCCGCTGGCGTCGGTCAACTCGATGGAGACGCGACTGGCGTCCTTGACCTGGAGGTTCAACTCCGCGCGGACGAAGGCGGCGAAGTGAGCGCGCTCGGTTGCCACCCGTCGCATGAACTCCGCATGGCCCGCGGGGACGATCGACATCGCGCCCTCGATCCACCGATCCACCGGTACGCCGTCGATGGACTTCACATAGGGGTTTCCGGGTACGGCCGGTCCTCCTCCTCCGGGTCGCAGGGCGACGATGCGGTCTCCCAGGGGCGCGAGCAGCACGGGAAGAAAACCAGGGGGGAGGATGCGTGTGCTCCCGCCTACGCGCGTGTGTCCATCCCCGAACCGGGCCAGGAACTTCATCACCGACAATCCGAACGCGCGCTGATCGACCCGCTCGCCGACGCGGCGCAGCGCGGTGATCTCGCGACGCCAGTCGACCCCCAGCAAGTCACGGTACGAGTATGCGTGCTCCACGCGCCAGGCGAGACGTTCCACGTCCTTCTCGACCTGGGCGCGGGTAAGCGAACGAGGTGGCCCCAGCCCTTGGCTGCGGCCCTCTTCCCGTTGGTTTGCGGCCCACAGCTCTTTCCGCCGCGCCTCCGTCATCGCGACCCCGCGCAGCGTCTTTTTGCCGCCGCCGGATAGCTCACGGACCCCCAGGTCCACCGTCTTGCCCGGGGGATGGCCCATTCCGGACAAGACCTCGACCAGGTCTTCAGAGAACCGCTTCTGCCACCTCCCTCGCCAGGTCTTCTTGCAGAAGGCCAGGATCTCGGTCTGTTTCGTGCCGTCGATGGCAACGAGCCGATACCAGGTCTTGTCGACCATGACCTCCGGCTCGTCGCCGTTCCATCGGAGTCCGTCGAAGGGCGCC
>JABSRK010000106.1 GCA_013213915.1 Planctomycetota bacterium | reverse complement strand
CCTCCCTCGGCGTCGAGCCCGACGACGACGCCCGGAACCACTTCACCTCCAAGGAGGGGATCGTGGTCGTGGAGAAGGCCCCACCACTGGAGACCGGGATCAGTACGATCTCGATCTGACGCCATGGCGATCACCCTCATCCCCGTCAACCCGCAGGACAAGGAGCTCATGGCGCTCATGACGCGCACCGGCAGCCCCCGCTGGATGCGCCTGGCAGCATGCCTCGCCATGGAGGGGCGGAAGGTCGTCCTTCCGAGGGACGGGCACCCGGTCATGGACCTGTGCGCATCATGCGGCGCCGACGGACTGTGTACGGTTCACGCGTTCCACAAGAACGGCGACGGCGCCGACGTACAGTGCCTGCGCGCGTGCGGCGGCTGTGGCCGGATCGTGGAGAATCGGTCATTCGCGGAGCTCCTCGCCCGGGAAGAGAATCCGCTCATGGGAATCGACGAGGCGTTCTAACCCGTCGTGAACAGGCGCATCCCTTGCACGTCGGGCGGCGCTTGACTATCGCAATCACCCCAGGTCCCTGCGTATGATGGCTCCGGAGCGCGCCGGCACGGGTTCGGATTGCATGCGGACACTGACAGTTCTTCTCTTTACCCTCGCGCGCGGTTCGCCGGCGCAGGTGAATCCCATGGCCGGGTCCGCGCCCACCGTCGCCGTCGGACCCGGCGCGGCTGGTCTGCCCGAGTCTGCGCTCGACGTCGCGGTCAACCGAAGCGGTGACGGGGTGATCGTCTGGAGACAACGCCTCACGGCGCCACCGTCCGCCACCTATCAGCTGTGGGCTCAGCGATTGCGGCGAGGCGCGCCCATCGGCGCCGTCAACCCCATCGCGACCACCCTCGACTCGTTCACCTCCAACGAACTGCTGACCGTTCACTGCGCGATCGACGAGGAGGGCAACTGGGCCGCCGTCTGGGACGACACCGACACGGTCAACGGCAACATGGTCGTGCGCGGACGGCGATATCACGCCGCCACGGGGCAACTCGGCCCGATCATCGTCGCCTCCGACGGCCCTGGCAACCAGCACCGGTGGCTCCCCGACGTCGCCATCGGTCGATTCCCTGGGAACGCGGATCCCCACTGGTACGTCGTCTGGAACTACGCCACGGCCGCTGGTCAGAGCACGATCCGGATGCGCAACTACAGGGTCGACACTTCCGGCCCGGCAGCGACCGATGTCCCGTCTCCCGTCATCGGAGTGAACAGCGAACCGACGGGCTCCTTCGAGGGGCAAGATCGTCCGGCCATCACCATCGACGACCAGGGAACGCTCACCATCGTGTGGGAGAAATACGCGGTGTGGGGCCCCGGTTCGCCATACTGGCGGGTGATGCTGCGGCGCCGCAGCGCCGGATCCTGGTTGCCCGTTTACGACCCGATAGCCATCGGAGCCAACTCGACCACGGGTCTCGACAACACCGATTGGGAGGTGAGCGGCCTGGGCGATCCTGCGGCGACCTCCAGTCCCAACACCCCGCCCAAGGTCGACGCCGCACCCGATGGACGGGTCCTGGTGGGGTGGAAACGGAACAGCGGCGCACCGTACGGATTCCGTATCCTCGAGCCGACCACCCCCGGCGCGACGCCTGGACCGATCCTCGCCCACCTGCCGTTGATCTGGAGTCCCGGCCACCGGCGCTTCGACGTGGCGTTTACCAACGAGGGCTCGATCCTGCTCGCGTGGGAACATCTGGCGACGACCGTGTCGTCTGGCCGCGTGATGCTGTCGCGCATCTCCCCGACCGGTCCGTCCTGGGAGGAGTTCACCGCCGACCCGACATCCGGCACGGCCATCAGTTCGGTCACCGTCGCGGCTTCGGACACGGGTCAGGTGCAGATCGCGTGGGCGCGGGGACTCGGTCCTACCTTCCAGACAGCGTCGCGGCGCATGGTCGGCCTCGAGCTCCTCTCCCTCGCCCCCGGCGCCGGACCGTCACAACTCTCGGCCGCGGTACCTGGTGCGGGCGGCCTCGACTTCCAGGTCTGGCCGATGTCCGCCGGCGGGACCCCCGCGCAATACGCCGCCACCCAGATCGGTGACGGACGAGCGGCCGACGCGCTGCTCACCGACCCGCTTCTCGCATGGCACCTCGCACAGGGCGGTGTCCACGGGGTCCTCCCCAACGCCACCGGGGCCCTCGCCACCAACGGCACGGCCACCGTGGACGTCTGGTTGCCCCCGGGCGTCGGCCCTGTGTCGGTCACATGGGCCCTGCTGGTCATCGACCCGGCCCGACCCTGGCCCCAGACCCTGCGCCTGTTCACCCAGCCCCGCGCGATCGTCGTCAACTGACGGCCGGGTCCTCCGCGCCTAGGTCATCCCCTCTTCGGTCTCTTCGATGAGGTGGTCAACGAGCGCGTTGAGATCGCCTGTCGCCTTGAAGACCGCGCGCTGGCGATCGGCGGACGTCCCGTTGGCGAGGATCTCCTCGAGCGCCTCCATCTCGTCATCGAGACCGAGCAGCGCGATCTCGTCCTTGAGCTCGTCCATGAGGACGCGCATGGCGTCCCGCATGGGCACGACCTTCTTTGTGTGAAGGTCGATGAACTCGGCGTCGATGCCGTGGCGCACCGCGCGGTAGATGTTCTCGTTGATGAAGGCGCGGCGGTGCAGGCGGTACCCCATGTTGCGATGCCAGAGGTTGACCAGCCGCGTCGACAGCGCATGGATGAACCCGACGACGGCTCCGACCTCCCGCATACGTGTGGGAACGTCGCAGTTGCGAAACTCGACCGTCGGGAAGAACGGATGCGGACGGATGTCCCAGTAGATCTTCTTCGCGTTGTCAATGCACCCCGTCTCGACCAGCGCTTCGACGTAGGCTTCGAATTCGACCCAGCTCCCGAAGTAGTCCGGAATGCCCGTCCGCGGAAAACGGCGGAAGATGCCGGTCCGCGTCGAGGCGAGCCCGGTATCTCGCCCCTGCCAGAACGGCGACGAACACGTCATCGCCAACAGGTGGGGCAGGAAGTACCGCACCGAGTTCATCACCGCGATCCGGGCCTCCTTGTCCTCGATCCCGACGTGGCAGTGCATGCCGTAAATGAGGTTCGAACGGGCCACGTCCCCCAGGTCCCTCTGGATCTGGAGATAGCGCTCGCTGGTGGTGAGCTTCACCTCCCTCCAGTGGGTCGTCGGGTGCGTGGACGCGGCGACGACGCGCAGGCCGCGTTTGCGAGCGAGTCCGATCAGGGTGCGTCGCAGCTCCGCGACCTGCTCGACCACCTCCCGCGTCGTCGCGCACGGCGTCGTGAGACACTCGACCATGGCAGCGTGGAACTCGGGACGGATGTTCGATCCATAGATCTCCGCCCCTTCCTGGAGGATGACCTCCGTATTGGAGGAGAGCTCGCGCGTCTCCGGATCGACGATCTGGTATTCGACCTCGACGCCGAGGGTGGGGATCTCCGTGATCTTCGAAACGGGGTTGAAAGTCATGGTTGTAGGCTGAGAGCTCGGAGTCCGACTCTACCCTCCTAATCCGGCATGATCAGCACGGGGATCTGGCCTCCCCCGGATGTCACGTTGCAGAGGGATCCTGCGGCCAGGCGCGCGAGCACGCCGTGGACCTTCCCGAAGTAGATGTAGGGGTCCAGATCCACGATCATGGGCTGGTCCTCCAGTTCCCGGTCCAGCATGGGAAAGGGCTCCTCGATCGTGTGGACGCGTTGCTGCAGCACGTACTCCTCGGTGTCGGACCGCGCCGCGTCCTGGAGCAGCTTTTCCCACTCCGACGCCTCGCATTCCCACCCGACCGTGACACCCTTGCCACCATACTCGTCGCTCGGCTTCAACACGAAGCGCTCGGCATGGGCAGAGGCGAAAGGCAAGAGATCGATCTCCTCCCCGTTCAGGTCGGCCTTTGTGTCCCGGACCTTGCGCGTCCATGGGATGGTTCTCGCGACGACCCCCCGTTCTTCGCGGGTCATCCAGTCCGTATCAAGATGATCCCCCGACAGCAGCGCGAAGCACGCCTTCTTGTGGGCGGCCTTGGAGCGGAAGGGATTGACCATGACGACGGCCTGGGCGGAGTACGCATCGAACAGCGCCTTGACCTCGGTCTCCTTGTCCAGGAACTCGTTGGTCAGGACGCGACGGTAGACGAGATCGACAGCCTCCCCCTTCGCCCACAGGCGGCCATCTTCGAACGTCAGGGCCCGCGGATCCTCGTACACGGCGCTGAAGCCGTTGGCGATGAAGTGGTCCCGCAACAGGAGAAACTCGGGAACCGTCGGCAGGTGGTCGTAGTCGGTGATGAGGATGGTGGGCCGACTGTTCTTGCCCGCTGCGCGCCATGCCTTCAACAGCCCATTCAGGACCCCGTCCATCGCCTTGATGGGGCGAGCCCCCGTGCGCTCCATGAAGTCCTTGATGAGCGGATGCTCACCCAGGACTCCCATCGCCGCATCGTTGAACCCGGCACCGGCCGGCGCCTCGCCGTTCAACTCGACGAACCGCGGGCCGTCCGCCGTGGCGAACGAGTCCAGGCGGGTGAACGGCAAGGGGTCCGGGCAAAGAGGTTCGGGAGCAATGAGCCGGCGCTCCCCGTCGCTCAGCGCTAGATACCGCTTCAGGTCCTCGGAATCCTGCACCATGTCAGTGAGCCGGCGGAACAGCCCCATCAACACACCGGCGACGTAGTCGAGATACGCGTACTCCGAACGCTTCAGGAACTTCGGGCGCATCACCTTCACGAACGGACGCCCGGCGTAGTGACAGCCGGCCTCCACCAATGCCTGTTCGACACGCGGAATGTCGGCGACCCAGCGCTCCTTGTCCGCATCGAGGAGTTCGCGGTACAGCTTGATCGGATCGTCCATCGGTCGTGGGCTACCTGGTGTTCCTGGTCTTCTTCTTGGCCACCTTCTTCTTGGCCACCTTCTTCTTGGCCACCTTCTTCTTCGTCGCCTTCTTCTTCGCTGACGACCGGTTCACTGCCGGCTTCTTCGCCGCTGGCTTCTTCGTCCCCGCCTTCTTTTTCACCGGCGACTTGCGGTCAGATCCTCTCGGCAGGGACAGATCGGTGACGGACGCGATCAAGCCACCGCCGCGGGGCTTTTTCAGTTCGATCGTCTCCCGGCCCGCGCGAGCCAGTTCGACGAGATAGCCAGCCGTCGCTTCGACGACCTTCTCGAACCAGAACGGCGTGAGGATGCTGCGCTCGAAATCGGGCACCGGATTGACGAATTCGACCGCGTACGGTTTGTCTTCAACGATCGCGAACTCGATGGCGCAGATTCCATAGCCGAGCGCGCCCGCCACGACCGCCGCGTCCCGGACGATCCGCTCCTCGAGCAGCGGTTCGAGGTAGTCCGGGTCCTCGAGATACTGTCGGTACTCCGGGTCGTAGCGCGCGACGATCACCCGGTCGCCGCCCACCACGATGCACCGCACGTAGCGGCTCCACGGGACCGCCTCCTGCAGCATCATGGTCTCCGTGCCCGTCCGGTCGTAGGCAGTCATGAGGTCGTCGAGAGACGAGATGCGGGTCGCGAGGCGCCAGCCACGGGACCCGACCGGCCGCAGCAACGCCGGGGTGCCCACCGCCTCCAGGTGCCGATCGAAGGGCACCGGCCAGATCAGGTTCCGCAGCGACGCGGACGTGATGGTGTCCGGGTAGGACTTCTGCGGCAAGAGAACCGTGCGCGGCACCGACACGCCCAGGCGCTCCGCGAACGCCGCATCGAAGAACCGATCGTCCGACCCCACCAGGAACGGGTCATTGACGACCCTCACCCCGGAGAGCCGCGCGTGCCGCACATACGAACGGTAGTACCCGACCTCGTGGGAGATCCGATCGAAGATGACGTCGTACTCGCAGAGGTCGTCGAGCTCTGTGCCTTCCAGCGCGATCACTTCGACCGTGATGTCGGCCGCACGCTCCTCCATGCGCTCCTGAAGCGCGTTCGGGAACGTGTCCTCCATGCCTACGAGCAGTCCGATCTTCATGGCCCTCTCCAGAGCGGCGCTCATCCTACCCGCCCGAGGGAGCACCCCAACCGCGCTCCGATCTTCCTTCCGACGTGTGGATGAGAGTGCGGGAGCAACTTAGACTCGCTGCATGAAGGTCCTCCTGGCTGCTTCCGAGGTCCACCCGTTTGCGAAGACGGGCGGCCTCGCCGACGTCGCCGGCGCGCTCCCCCGCGCGCTCGCCGAGCTGGACGTCGAGGTGGCCGTCTGCCTGCCGCTCTATCCCAAGGTGCGGCGCAGGACCGACGTCCGAGAGATCGTCGCTGAGCGGGTGAGTTGCCCGTTCGCGGGCGAGAGCCGGCCATTCAAGCTGCTCGAGACGAGGATGCCGGGATCTCCGGACATCCCGGTGTATCTCATCGAGAACCCGTGGATGTTCGAAGCCGAAGAGCCCATCTACGGGACCGAGCCCGGCAGCTACGGAGACGGACACCTTCGCTTCCTCTACTTCTGCCGGGCGCTCCTGAAGGTCCCCCATGCGACCGGGTTCTTCCCCGACGTGTGGCACCTGAACGACTGGCAGACCGCCCTGGTGGCGCCGTTGCTCCGGGCCGTCCACCGCAACGACGCCGAGCTCGCGCCAGCGGCGACCGTGCTGACCATCCACAACCTCGCCTACCAGGGCGTCTTCCCGCCGAAGGACCTTGCCCACGCTGGCATCGCCGGGTGGTTCCTCCAGGAAGGCAAGCTGTTGGAGAACGGCCTGGGCAACCTGCTCGCCGGCGCCGTCCGTTTCTCGGACGCCGTCACCACGGTGTCACGCACCTACGCACGAGAGATCCTCACCGCGGAATATGGCAACGGCTTGGAGGGCCTGCTGTCCTGGCGCAAAGACCTGCTGGTCGGCATCGTCAACGGCCTCGACACCGAGACCTGGGACCCGTCGGCCGACCCCAACCTGCCCGCCCACTACGACGCCGACCACCTCGCCGGCAAAAAGGGATGCCGCGAGTCCCTGCTGGAGGCCAGCGAGCTGCGCCCCACCGACGGACCGGTGTTCGGATGCGTCTCGCGCCTGGTCGACCAGAAAGGTCTCGACCTGGTGCTCCCGGTCATGGACGCCCTGCTGGCACGCGACCCGTCCGTGCGGTTCATTGTCCTTGGGTCCGGGCAGCCCGATCTGGAGGACGCGTTCAAGGACCTGGAAGCCCGTCACGCAGGCCGCGTGCACGCGCGGCTCGCGTTCGATCAGCCATTTTCCAGCCTCGTCGAGGCCGGCTCGGACTTCTTCCTCATGCCCTCCCGGTTCGAACCGTGCGGGCTGAACCAGTTGATCTCCATGCGCTACGGAACGCCGCCCATCGTGCGGCGCGTCGGCGGCCTGCGCGACACGGTCACGGACGGCGTGACCGGTTTCACATTCGATGCGTTGACGCCGGACGCGCTCGCCGACGCCGTCGATCGCGCGTGCACGCTCTATGGCGATCCCGCGGGGTTGGACAGCGTCCGCAAGGCAGGGATGAACACGGACTGGTCGTGGGCCCGCTCGGCTCGCGAATACGTACAGGTCTACGAGGACGCGATCGAACGAAGGTCGGACGGACGCCACCTCGACGCCGTCATGAGCGACCTGCCTCCCGAGCCCATCGAGATCGAGATGCCGGAGTTGGCGGACGTCCCCGACGGCTACCCGCGGGACGTCCTGACGCTCGTCCCGTTCAGCCCCGACACGCTCTTCTGCATCTGGGAGCTGGGCGGCGATGCCAGCACGAGACGCCTGGATGCGCTCGAACACGATGCCCGGGCCGGTATCAGCTACCGGCTCCTTCTGACCGAGGCCCACACGGGCGCGACGCTCCACGCCGACATCGACGGCGCCACCCGCCAGTGGTTCGCCAAGGTTACCCCCGGCGGGCGCTATCACGGTGAGCTTCAGATCATGGTCCCGGGGCAACCGCCCGAACGCATCCTCGATGCGCCCGAGGTCCGGCTGCCCGCCAACGTCCATCCCGAGGTGTGATGCCGCCGCTCGGAACCAACTGCATCGTCCTGCACGGCCACCTGCCCTGGGTACACCACCCGGAGCACCAGGAGTACCTGGAGGAGGACTGGTACCTGGAGGCGTTGTCGGAGACGTACCTGCCGTTGTTGGTCGTCCTGGACGACCTCGCGCAGGACAGCGTCCCCGTGCGCCTCTCCATCGGGCTGACGCCGCCGCTCCTCGAGATGTTCCGCGCACCGAAGTTGCGGGAGAAAGCCGACCGTTACCTGCTGCGTCGTAAAGAGCTCGCAGAGAAGGAGGTCGCACGCACCGAGGGCGAGGCGCCGCAGCACGCGGCGGCGCTGCACTACCTGCGTCGATGCGGACAGCTCTGGGAGACGTGGACCAGTTGCGAACGCGACCCGGTCGCCGCCTTCCGACGCCACCAGGACGAGGGACGTATCGAGATCCTGGCGTCGTGCGCGACGCACGCGATCCTGCCTCTCGCCCACACCGACCAGGCCCGGTGCGCCCAGGTCCGCATCGGCGTCGCGCTGTATCGCGAAGTGTTCGGTAAGGACCCGGCGGGCTTCTGGCTACCCGAGTGCGCGTACTCGGAGGGAATCGACGACGTCCTGGCCGGCGAGGGCGTGCGCTGGGTCGTCCTCGAGCAGCATGGGGTCGTTGGCGCTCGTCCGGCGCCGACGTCCGGAGTCTACCGCCCGGTCATGACGCCCGCCGGCGTCTGCGCGTTCGGCCGCGACCCCCACTCCTCGTCCCAGGTGTGGGCGGCCGAGGTCGGATACCCCGGCGATCCCGAGTATCGCGAGCTCTACCGCGACCTCGGGTACGACGCGCCGTACGAGGACGTGCGACCGTACCTGCACAAGGACGGCGTCCGCCGCAACCTGGGCTTCAAGTACCACCGGATCACCGGCAAGGTGGAGTTACACGAGAAGCAGCCGTGGGACCCGGCGTCCGCCCGCGAGCGCGCCCGCGTCCACGCCGGCAACTACCTGTGGAGCCGCGGAGAGCAGTCCAAGGGGCTCGAGAAAGAACTGGGCGAGGCGCCGTGCGTGCTGTCGCCCTACGACATGGAGCTGTTCGGGCACTGGTGGTACGAGGGCCCGTGGTTCCTCGAAGACGTGTTCCGCCAGATGGCCGACCCCGACAAGCGCGCGCCGGTACGGATGGTGACGCCATCCGACGTCTTGCGCGAAGACGGCTCACGTCCGCGAGCCACACCCGGGCTTTCCACCTGGGGAGAGAACGGCTTCCTCAAGGTGTGGCTGAACGAGAAGAACCTCTGGGTTCTGCGCCACCAGCACGAGTTGGAGCGTCGCATGATCGAGGGCGCCAACGAATGGCCCGATCCCGACCCTCAGCGCCGCCAGATCCTCGACCAGATGCTGCGCGAGCTGTTGCTCCTCCAGTCCTCCGACTGGGCGTTCATCATCTCGAAGGACACGCAGGTCCACTACGCGCGTCAGCGCGCCCGCGAACACATCGACCGGTTCCTTCGACTGGAGCAAGCGCTGGAAGACCCCGCGTCCCTCGACGACGCATGGTGGACGCGCATCAGCGACGAGGACAGCCTCTTCCCCGGGCTCGACCACAAGGTCATCGTCGGAGGCGCCGCGACGAGGGACGGTGCGCGCCTCGGCTCCTGATTTCTTGCCCACCCCAGACGGCGCTGATACCTTGGGCGCCGCTGGGGGATTAGCTCAGTTGGGAGAGCGCCACAATGGCATTGTGGAGGTCCTCGGTTCGATTCCGTGATCCTCCATCCAGCGAAGGCCCGAGGTCGCAGAGACTTCGGGTCTTTCTTGCTGAGTGCGCGCACGGCAGCGAATCCGCGGCGGCGCTAGGAACCGTCAGCGGGAGCCGACGACGCCTTACCCTTTGCACTGCGGCGGCCAAGCCAGAACAAGCCCCAAAAGATCCATAAGCAGCATCCCAGGCGAACGACTTCGAGAAGGTCGTTCGACCGACTGCTGCCTGCGTCAGCCCAGGGAGCGTGCACCCTCACGGGGAGCGACAGGTCTCCCTTGGTCTCCGACACGAACCGGAGCGCGCCCTCCCAACGGCGCATGGGCGCGAAGCGCACCCGGCAGCTCGCGCCGTCAGCTTCGACCGTCACGTCCGCCCACACGCCACGCTCAAAACCCTCGGGCGCACGCAACAGCGAGGACTCGTCGAACACCACACCCTGGGCCATTTCGACCCCGACGAAGCTCCAGGGGGCCCCATCGGAAGGCAGCGGAAAGACGCCGACCGACGACGAATTCGCCGAGTAGGGTTCGGTCGCGCC
>JABSRK010000105.1 GCA_013213915.1 Planctomycetota bacterium | reverse complement strand
AAGAGTATTGCCGCGATTGCGTCTGGAACGTGACGTCCGTGTGCGAGCAGGAGGACGTCCCGCCACCTATCCTCGTGAGCGAGAGCGGACGTGCCGTCACTGCGTTCGCGACCATGGTCGTCGTGTCCCCGCTCAAGATCATCGGGCGGACGGCGAGCGCTCGCGTGGAGGTCCACGAGGACGCTTGCCACCAGGTGGTAGAGCTACGAGCGTCATTGGATGAGATGAAGGCGGGGAACTGGCGCGAGTTGGTCAACGACGCCCGTTCACTGAGTGATGAGGTCATCCTCGGGTTCAAGATGGGATTCGTCAGCTTAGAAGACCGTGCGGCCGGCGAGGCGCTGTTTGCCGATGTCTGCCGCAGGGCGCTGACGTTCATCGAGCCCGAAGACGAGGATCCGGAGGAGGTCCAGGAACTCATGCTCACGGTCGCCCCGATGATCGTCTGCAACTTCTCTGTGTTTCAGTCAACGCCGGATACGTGGGCCGTGCGCCAGGTGTTTCCGATCATGCCTCTCTCTTCACTGAGCGAGGAGAACCTGCACCCCTACACCCTGGGTGACATCACTTGCGATTCGGATGGTCGCATCGATGACTTCCTGTCTTCCGATGGCGTTTGCAAGAAGACGGTCCAACTTCCCGAACTCGATCTCGAGAACGATCCTTACCTGATCGGGATCTTCCTGGTCGGTGCGTACCAGGACACCCTTGGCGATTTCCACAACCTCTTCGGTTCGGCGAACGAGGTCAGTGTGCATCTCGAGGGCGACGACGCGTTCCAGCTACGCAACCACAACCGAGGGACTACCGTGTCCGAAGCCGTGTCCATGTTCGGTTTTCCGCGGGAGGAGCTTATTCACCGCTTTGACGACCGCCACGGCGGCGACGATTCCCGCGAAGCTGTTCGCTACCGAGACTGCTTCTTGCGCGTTCTGAGTTCGGGGACCTACTTGCGGCGGTAAGGAGTGTGGGCTTCAGCCCACACTCCGCGCGTCTACATCCGGTCGAGGAGGGGCATCCCGAGCAACTGGGTTCCGCGCCGCACCACCTCGGCGGCTGCGCGACACAGGCCGAGGCGGGCCTTGCGCGTCGCTTCGTCGGCCTCCTTGAGGACCGGACAACGGTCGTAGAACCGGTTGAGGTCACGTACGAGTTCGATGAGGAAGCTCGCGATGACCGAAGGATTGAGGTCCCGCGCCGCGCGAGCCGTCGTCCCGCTGAACGAGAGGATGCTCAGGGCGAGGTTTCGCTCGTTCTCGTGCGTGAGGACCGTGAGATCGAGTTCGTCCGGGGGCGTCTCGTCGGCCGCATCATTGATCATGGTCCTCAGACGTGCGTATGCGTACAGCACCCGTGCACCCGTATCACCGTCAAACGAGACTGAATCCGCCGGATCGAACATCATGTCGTTCTTGGGTGAGACCTTGAGAAGCATGAACCGTAGCGAGGCGAGTCCGATGGTGCGGGCGCGATGCTCCATCTCGTCAGACGGGATCTCGCCAGTTGGATCGCGGGCCTTGATCTCCTCAGTCGCCAGTCCGGCGACTTCGGTGAGGAGATTGTCGGCGTCCACGACCGTGCCTTCGCGCGACTTCATCCTGCCGTCGGGGAGGTTCACCATGCCGTATGCGAGGTGGTAGAGATCCTCGGCCCAGCCGTACCCGAGGCGCTCCATGATCTTGAAGAGCACCTGAAAGTGGTAGATCTGCTCGTTGCCGACGACCCAGACTTGGCCGTCGAGACCGTGCTCCTCGGCCTTGCGGATGGTCGTGCCGATGTCTTGCGTTACGTAGATCGCTGTGCCGTCCGAACGGAGGACGACCTTCTTGTCCAGCTTGTCGGCGCGAAGGTCGATCTCGATTGCCTCGTCGTCACGCTTGTAGAAGACGCCCTTCTCGAGCCCCTCCATGACCTTGGCACGCCCCCACTGCCAGGTTTCGCTCTCGCGGTAGACGACGTCGAACGACACTCCGAGATCGACGTAGGTCTTTTCCATCCCCTCGATGACCCAGGCGGTCATCGTTTCCCAGAGCGCCCGGACCTGTGGGTCTTCGGCCTCCCACGCCAGCAACATTTCCTGGCACTCACGGCCGAGGTCCACCTTGTCGAAGTACTCATCCTTGAACGATGCAGCGTACTTGGTCCGCAGTTTCTCCTCAGGGACGTCGCGGTCTTTGCGGTCCTTGCCATGCTTGTCCCTGTAGGCCGCGTAGTGGTCCGGGTTCGCCTCGATCCACGCGTCTCGCTCCTCCTTGAAGCGCTTTTCGAAGAGCACGTAGAAGTCGCCGACGAAGTGGTCGCCCTTCTTGCCGGAGCTCTCTGGCGTGGCGCCCTCACCCCACCGCTGGTAGGCGAGCATGGACTTGCAGATGTGCGTCCCGCGGTCGTTGTAGAGGTTGGCTTTCACCACTTCGGCGCCCGCGTTCTCCAGGATGAGACTCAGCGAGTGGCCGAGGAAGTCGGTCCGCATGTGGCCGAGGTGCTGGGGCTTGTTTGTGTTGGGCGCGGAATACTCGACCATCAGCTTCTTGCCCGCGCGCTCCTCGTTGGTGCCGAAGCGGTCTGGATCGTGGAGGACTTGGGGTATGGAGCCCTGGAAGATAGCCTCGGGGACCAGGCGCAGGTTGACGTACCCGTCGACGGCGGCCGCCGAGTCGATGGGGCCGATCCCGCCTATGCATCGAGCAAGTTCTTCGGCAATGCCCGCTGGTGGGAGCTTCAGTTCCCGCGCCAACATGAACCCGTTGATGGTGAGATCACCGAACGATCGGTTCTGCGGAAACTCCAGCGGTACGCGGGACACGCGTACACCGAAGGCCTCTTTGATGGCCTGGTTGGCCAGGACGGCGATCTGATCGAGCAGCATGAGCGCGATATCTTACGGACCGGAGCCGTGACCCAAACCCCATGAACATGCCCGTTTCCGTGATTGGCCTGGTAGATGAGTTGCCTGGCAGATGGAGTGCCGGTGCCGCCGAACCCCTTTCGCCTTGGCGCGAGGTGCTGATGGTGTCGCCTGAGTACTTCTCGGTTGAGTACGCCATCAACCCCCATATGCAGGACGGGGAGGGAGGCCTCCAGACCGTCGATCCTGAGAAGGCTCGCGCCCAGTGGGACGCGCTCCGCCGCGTGTACGAGTCGCTCGGCTACCCGGTGAGGGTCCTGCCAGGGCAGGAGGGGCTTCCGGACATGGTCTTCGCTGCTAACCAGAGCTTCCCGTTTCCCCGAGAAGGGGGCGGCGACGGTGTTCTGCTCTCGCGGATGCGTCACGAGCAGCGGGCGGCTGAGGTCCGCGCTTTCGAAGACTGGTTCCGGACGCGGGGGACATTCGTGGTGCCGCGTCCGGATGAGGCCCCGTACTGCGAAGGGTGCGGTGATCTCCTCTGGATCCCCGGACGCCGGGTTGTTCTCGGCGGACACGGTTTTCGCACCGATCGCCTCGCTCTCGAGGAGGTCGCGGCAGCAACCGGCGCACCCGTGCTCGCCTTGCGCCTCGTCGACGAGCGCTTCTACCACCTTGACACGTGCCTCACACCGCTCGACAGATCACGCGCCTTGTGGGTGCCGAAGGCGTTCGATGATGCGGGCGCCGCGCTGCTGCGCCGCGCGTTCGAGCGGCTCATCGAGGTCCCTGAAGACGAGGCCGCGGACGCGCTCGCGTGCAACGCTCACTGTCCCGATGGACGCTGCGTCATCATTGACGTCGCCGCCGAACGCACGCGTCGGACCCTCGAGGAGGAAGGGCTACGGGTGTTCCCTGTCCAGACTTCCGAGTTTCTGAAGTCAGGCGGCTCGGTCTTCTGCATGAAGCAAATGGTGTTCTAAGCACCTGCCGCAAGTCGTTTTCTGTCCAGGTAGCTGACATTTCCCGGCTTGGATGGGACCGGGGACGGAGGGCGCAGGCGGAAACCGACGTGAACGACCCTTGCCTCGCCATGGCTCTTCGGACATGGCCATTGGGCTGATATTGTCCCCCGCCATGTCCGAAGACCTCCGTAACGTCGCCATCATCGCGCACGTAGACCACGGGAAGACGACCCTGGTCGATAAGATGATCGCCCAGGCGGGTCTGATCCGCGTAAACCAACAGGTCCAGGAGTGCATCCTCGACTCCAACGACCTCGAGCGGGAACGCGGGATCACGATTCTCGCGAAGAACATCTCGCTTCGTTACGGCGGCACCAAGATCAACCTCTTCGACACGCCGGGGCACGCGGATTTCGGCGGTGAGGTGGAGCGTGTCCTGCGGATGGCGGACGGCGTGCTGTTGCTTGTCGATGCGTTCGAAGGACCGATGCCGCAGACGCGGTTCGTTTTGCGCAAATCTCTCGAATGTGGGCACATGCCCATCGTCGTCGTCAACAAGATGGACAGGGCCGGCGCTCGGCCCGACGCGGTCGTCGACCTGGTGTTCGACCTCATGGTCGATCTTGGTGCGGACGATCGCCAACTCGATTTCCCCGTGCTCTACGCGTCGGGGCGGGACGGGTGGGCGCGGGCCGAGCCGGACCTCGCTCACGGCGACATGGTCCCGCTGTTCGACGCGATCCTGGCGCGCATTCCAGCGCCGACCGACCCTGAGGACGCTCCTTTACAGCTCCAGGTATCGGCGCTCGACTGGAGTGAGTTCACGGGGCGCATGGCCATCGGGCGTGTGACGCGCGGGGTCCTGGTCAAAGGCAGCAGGGTTGCTGTCGTGAAGGAAGGTGAGGAGATCGTGGTCGAGCAGGGCCGCAAGATCATGGTCTTCGAGGGAATGGGAAAAGAAGAGGTAGGGGAGGTGCGTGCCGGCGACGTGTGCGCCATTGAGGGACTCGAAAACGTCAACATTGGCGACACCATCTGCGACCCCGAGCACGTGGACCCGCTCCCACGGCTCACGGTCGACGCGCCGACAATCGCCATGATGTTCACCGTCAACGACGGACCGTTCGCAGGCCAGGACGGGAAGTTCGTGACCAGCCGACAGGTGCGCACGCGCCTGCACCGGGAGCAGTTGAAGAACGTCGCGCTGAGGGTGGAGGACACGAACCGGCCCGAGACCCTGAAGGTCTCGGGCCGAGGGGTCCTCCATCTCGGCATTCTCGTAGAGGAGATGCGTCGCGAGGGTTACGAGTTCTGCGTCGGCAAGCCGCGTGTCATCATGCGCGAGGTCGATGGTCAGCGTCACGAGCCCATCGAACTCGTGACGGTCGAGGTCCCGGAGAGGCACGCTGGCAAGGTCATCGAACTGCTCGGCCAGCGACGGGGCGAGCTGGTGAGCATGGAACCCCAGGACGGCGTGAGCCGCCTCGAATTCTCATGCCCGGCACGCGGGCTCATCGGCATCCGTACGCGCATCCTCAACTTGACTCAGGGGGAGGCGGTTTTACACCACGTTTTCCAGAGCTACGAGCCCCACAAGGGCGAGGTGGCCGAACGCACGACCGGCGTCATGGTCTCGGGTAGCGAGGGAGAGGCGGTTACGTACGCGCTCGAGAAGCTCAAGGACCGAGGCCTCTTCTTCATCCCTCCACAGACCAGGGTCTACGAAGGGATGGTCGTCGGAGAGCACAGCAAGGGCAACGACCTCGAGGTGAATGTCACCAAGGGGAAAAAGCACACGAACATCCGGACGCAGTCAGCGGATCGCAAGCTGTTTTTGCCTCCCCATCGTGACCTCGGTGTGGAGGAGGCGCTCGAGTACATCGCGGATGATGAACTAGTGGAGATGACGCCGAAGAAAATCCGGCTACGGAAGATCAGCCTGCGAGAGTCGGACCGACGGCGATTGCGCCGGGAGGAAAAGGGCTGAGCGGCCGGGGTGGTGTCGGCCTCTCGATTACCCGCAAGGTGGCTTGCCCCGAGGCCGCTTGACGCCGCCCTTGGGCCGCAATTAGAGTCCGAGCGCAGTCGGTTTCGGGGGGATGGGCAGCAGGCGCCGTATTCCCCGATTCCCACCGTCGCTGTCCGCGGCGGCGGCTTGTGTGCACCAACCATGAAGTCCTATCTCGTTCCCATCCTCATCGTGGTCGTCACCGTGGCCGGTGCGTGTGGCGATTCCGAGGACCCGGTGCAGTCCGATCAGCCTGAGCGAGGCGAGGCGCCGGTCGCGACGGGTCCCGTTCTTCCGGCGTTTTCCGACGCGGGACCGATTGCTCTGAAGATCGACGGAGTCCCGGTGCCGAAGGCGACCATCGATCGCTACCTCGCGATCTGGAAGATCCGGCGCCCGCAGACATCCGAGAAGACGTTGCTTCGGGAGGCGATAGAAGAGGGCATCGTGCCCATTGCGGCGATGTATGCGGAGTACTCCAAGGCCGATATCGCCGAATTGAGCGCCCGGGCATGGACGGCTCATGCCCGCCTCGAGCGGGGAGAGCAGTGGGACGTCGTGGTCGCAGACATGAGCGACGACCCCAACAAGGGAGTCACAAAGGGTTCGGACGGTATTCGCCGCCGTCTCGCCGTGCCGGGTCTACCGCTCATTTCGGCAGAGATTGAGCAACGGGCGTTCGAGATGGAGATTGACCGGTACTCCGAGCCGTTCTGCACGGACAAGGGGGTGCAAATCGTCCGGGCGATCAACGAGATTCGGCTGCCGGACCAGGGCGAATCCGAGGTTCAGCGAGAGATTTTTACTGTTCTGTTCGTCTGGGGGGCCGACTACCGGGCACATCTGGCCTCGTGGAGCGTGGGCAAGCCAGATGAGGAAGTGGAGGCCTTCAAGCGGAAGCTGAATAGGTTCCAGGAGCAGATGAAGCGGCGGATCCGAAAGGCCAGAGTGGAGATCATCGACGAAACCTATCGCGGCCTGCTGTATCCGTTTCGCTTGCAGAAGCCCTGATTTGGCCTGGTCCGAGGCTCGGAATCTCCACCCCTGAGATGTTTTTTTGCCCTTGCGGGGCGAACTGTCGATGAGCTATACGTAGTATCTGATGGCTGGCCGAGGAGACTATTCCGGCGGCTGCCACGATCCCAAGCGATTCGTCACCGTAGGAATTGTGTACGAATTCTGGCTTCCGGCATTCCTGGGAGCTGCGACACGGGTGGCGTGACCGGGTAAGCAGAGTTGGCCCGGAGCTCGTGTCACACTGAGTCTGTCCCTAGTGCTCGGGTTCCCAAGGGGAAACCGTCGCGGGGGCACTCGGGTCCAAGAGTTGTGTCCCTTGCGCAGCGCCGGGGGTGATCAAATCCCCGGCACAAAAGCGCACAGGGTCCAGGGGAGACCTGATGGCACGTAATAGCCGTAGAAGGCCCGGAGGTGGAAGCCGACGCGGAGGTCGTCGTCGTCGTCGTCGCGGTGGCGGCGGGGGTGCGTCCGATGAGGTCGAAGTTCCGCCCACCGAGGATGAAAACGGCGATCCCATCCCGGCTGAGCCCATGGCTCAGGACGGGTTGCTCGAGATCATGCAGGACGGCTTCGGCTTCCTGCGATTCTCCCAGAACAACTATCTGCCGGACGAGGACGACATCTACGTAGCGGCAGGGTTGATCCGGAAGTACACGATCCGACCGGGCTCGATGATCCTCGGCGAGGTCCAGCCGCCTCGAAAGGGTGGCCAGAAACCTGCGCTCGCGGCGATCACTACGATCAATGATAAGCCGGCGGAGGAGCACGCGGAGGAGGCGCCTTTCAAGAGCCTCCTGCCGTGCGATCCCGAGGAGCGGTTTTTCATGGAGACGCCGCCGGAGACGAACATGTCCATGCGCGTGGTCGATCTGTTGACGCCGATCGGCCGTGGTCAGCGTGCCCTGATCGTCGCGCCGCCGCGTACCGGCAAGACCATTCTGATGCAGCAGATGTGCAACTCCATCACCACCAATCATCCAGAGGTGAAGGTGGTCATTTTGCTGGTGGACGAACGTCCGGAAGAGGTCACCGATTTCAAGCGAAACACGAAGGGAGAGGTCATCGCGTCCTGCCTCGACGAGGGCACTTCAAACCACGTGAGAGTCGCAGAACTCGTGCTCATCAAGATGAAGCGTGCACTCGAAGCCGGTCAGCACATGGTCGTGCTGCTTGATTCGATCACCCGCCTTGGCCGCGCCTACAACAACGAGGCCAAGGGGTCCGGTCGCATCATGTCCGGCGGTCTCGATGCGAAGGTGCTCTCCAAGCCGAAGGCCTTCTTCGGGGCGGCGCGCAACATCGAGAACGGTGGCAGCCTCACGATCGTTTCGACCGCCCTGATCGACACTGGTTCTCGTATGGACCAGGTGATCTTCGAGGAGTTCAAGGGCACCGGCAACTCCGAGATCGTTCTGTCGCGCCAGCTCGCCAACAACCGCATCTGGCCCGCCATCGACATCTCTGCGTCCGGCACCCGCAAGGAAGAGAAGCTCCTTGATCCAGAGGAATACGAGCGCATCAACACGCTCCGGCGAGTCTTGAATCAGATGAATCCGAACGACTCCATGCGCCTCCTCGTGGAGAAGCTGGAGAAGACCAAGACCAACGCGGAATTCTTGATGCAGTTCACGATCCAGGCACAGGCATAGGCTGATCGAGTGCGCCGGCGGCGGCGCCCGCCCCGTCCTGTTGGCTTCTTTTTCTTCCTTTTGCCGCAAGTTTTCGCGGTCCCCATGCCGATTTCCGGATGGTGTGGAATTCCGGGCCTGTCGAGCGCTCCCCGTGGATGCGTGCCGCGTCGCCTGCTGGCGGTCGCCGTTGCCGCCCCCTGTCTGAGTGGGAGTGCGGAGGGCCCTCCCACGACGGGTGCGCTGCAGACCAAGTCGGGAACTCGTCCGTTTCCCACCCCTGGCGCGGCTTTCACCTCGGTCTTCCCTCACCGAACCAGAGTCACACGGTGGAGACGTTACGCCTTGCGTGGACGCGGTCATACGTGCCTGTCGTTCACGCTGGCCAGGAGCCCGAGACGAGTCTGGCTGGAATCGCCTACCGGTCGCGCCCTATAGTCGATTTGCTCGCGCCGCGATTCTTACGATACGGGGAGGCCATCATATGAGTCACGATGGGGGCCGACACCACGAGCAGCTCGCGAGCCTTGCGGAGTTCGGGCACGAACTGACCGGAGTGGCGGACCTCGATGACCTGGCCCGTCTCATTCTCCGGCGGTTCGTCGAGTTGACGAATGCCGACCGGGCCCTCCTGTTGCTGGCGGACGCATCGGGACGCGGCGCCCGCGTCCTCATGGGCGTCGACGGACTGGGGGCGGAACTGGCTCCCAAAGACCTCGATTTCGACCAGGAGATCCTCGATCTCGCCCTGGCAAAGAGCGAAGCCCAGGAACTGGCCCCCGGATTACGGACGGCGCTACGCGAAGCGATCATTGCGGCTCCGCTAAACGGCACGCACGGCGTGAGCGGTTGTCTGTACGCTGCGTTCGACCGTGAGATCCCCGGCGATGCCATGTCGATGGCGCGTCTCGTCGCATCCCAGGCGGCCCTGGCTCTCGAGCTTCATCGGCGGGCGGCCGAACGACACCGCACTGACCGCGTCAGCGAAGAAAACGCGCTCTTGCGTCGTCGGTCGCGCCAGCAGTCTGCGCAGGCCCGGGTCGTCGAGGAACTGAACCAGCGCCTGACGCGCACGACGACGTTTCTTGAGAGTCTCCTCGAGAGTTCAACCGAGCACGCGATCGTCGCTATCGATCGGAACGGCCTGGTCACCACGTGGAACACGGGTGCCAAACGCACGTACGGATATCCTCGCGAGGAGATCCTCGGGCAACGGTTCGACACACTGCTCCGTGAGGAGGATCGTTCCCTCGGTCTTCTCGAGGAGATGATAGACGGGGCTTGTGGCGATAGCGGCCGCTTCGCAGCCGAGACCGTGCGTCGCAAGAGCGACGGCGCGCTCATCAATACCCAGGTGGCGCTGACCGCGATCCGGGACGCCGCTGGCGCGGTCACGGGTTTCCTGGACGTATCCCGCGACGTGTCGTCGCAGCATGAAATGCGTCGTCAGTTGTTGCTGTCCGAGAAGATGGCCGCTCTCGGGACGCTGGCCGCGGGCGTTGCGCACGAATTCAACAACCTCGTCCAGGGGATCACGGGCTACCTCGGACACGCGCTCGAGCACGACGACAAGGAGACGTGGCGTAAGGCGATGCGCGTGGCTCTCGAGGCTGGTAACCGCGCATCTCTGCTGACCCGTCGGCTGCAGACTTTCGCTCGGCCCCAGGTGACCGGCCTCGCGGCCACGCACCTGCCGGATGTCGTTGACGACACCTTCGCGCTGGTCGAGCGGAGCTTCGGTAGCGAGGGTGTGGCGCTGACCCGTTCGTATGCCGATGATCTGCCGCCGGCAATGGCCGATCGATCACGCCTTTCGCAGGTGTTGCTGAACTTGCTTACGAACGCGCGCCACGCCGTCGGCGATTCCGATCGGCGCGAGGTGTCCATTGCCGTGAGGGCCCCCGCGCCCGGCTGGCTTGAAATATCAGTCACGGACTCGGGGTGTGGTATTCCGGCCGCGGTTCAGAGCCGCATCTTCGAGCCGTTCTTCACCACCAAGGGCGCGCTCGGTGGCGACGTGTTCGACGGCAAGGTCCACGGGACCGGCCTCGGACTGGCCATCAGCTCAGGCATTGTGACCGACCACAAGGGAACGATGTTCGTCGACAGCAGAGAAGGGGAGGGCACGACTTTTCGCGTGCGCCTGCCCGCCGCCAATGCG
>JABSRK010000104.1 GCA_013213915.1 Planctomycetota bacterium | reverse complement strand
CGTCGAGCCGAGGTACTCGCCGCGCCGTTCCTTGTCGATGACAGACGAGTAGATGCGTCCCGTCGTGTAGTTGCTCGTCTGGTTGATGGGGGAGTTGGTGAAGCGCTCGTAGTGCCCGAGGTCGAGGTCGGTCTCCGCGCCGTCGTCGGTGACGTACACCTCGCCGTGCTGATACGGGCTCATCGTGCCGGGATCGACGTTGATGTACGGGTCGAGTTTTTGAATGCCGATTTTCAGCCCGCGTCGTTCGAGCAACAACCCGACTGCCGCTGACGTCAGTCCCTTGCCCAAGGACGACACCACCCCGCCCGTCACGAAGATATACCGCGCCATGCCGCCTCCCCGCTCCTATCTCCCCACGAGACCTTCAACGCGCGCACGGAAAGCCTCAAACTCACCGGGCGTGTCCACCCCTGCCGGCGCCTGCGCGCACGTCACAACGCCGATCGCGATACCAAGCTCGAGCAGCCTCAGCTGCTCCAGGGATTCGATCTGCTCAAGAGCGCCCTGCTCCGCGGCAAGAAACGTCTCGAGCTCCGCCCGGCGGAAAGCGTACACGCCGAGGTGCAGAAGCGGCCAGCCCATGTCTCCTGAGGTTTTTGTTCCGGGCTTGCGCCCGGGGATGGGGGCACGGCTGAAGTAGAGCGCTCGGCCCCGGCCGTCGGTCACGACCTTGACCCCATTGGGGTCGGTCGGATCAGCGCCTTCCGGAAATGGGCACGCGGCCGTGGAGACGCCGATTTCCGGGTCGGACTCGAGGCTCGCCACCATCCCATCCAGGACGGCGGGGTCGATCTCGGGCTCGTCTCCCTGCACGTTGAGGATCACATCCGCTTCGAGTTCAGGCAGAAGTTCCCCGATCCGGTCCGATCCCGTCTGGTGAGCCTCGGAGGTCATACGGACCTCCCCGCCGAACGCTGAGACGGCCTCAGCGATGCGCGCGTCGTCCGTGGCGATCAGGATTCGCCCGATACGGGACGCCTCGCGGACGCGACGCCACACGTGCTCGATCAACGGGCGTCCACCC
The DNA here is from genome assembly GCA_013213915.1 of Planctomycetota bacterium. Lineage (GTDB taxonomy): Bacteria > Planctomycetota. The sequence goes on along the minus strand of JABSRK010000104.1, from coordinate 9,617 downwards.
GCTTCCATGAGGGGTTTTCCGGGGAGTCGGGAGCTCTTGAAGCGGGCCGGGATCACGGCCACGGCGGAGAGGGTGGAGCTCCCTCCGGAGGCGGTCATCGCCTCAGTGTCCCGCTCCGGGGGACCTCGGTGTCCGTCGTGCTGACGAACCAGTTCATGCAGACGAGTTTGAGGTCGACGAATGCCTTGTAACGCCTCTGACCGACTGCGTCGTTGATGCCCGCCGGTCGGAATCCGAGCACCTTCTTCCTGTCGCCGTCTCGCTCGACGAAAATCATGCCACGGTAGCGCGGTTCCTTGGCCTGGGCGTCGAACCAGCGCTCGTCGCCGCGCTTGAAGGGTGTGGCCAGTGCTGAAAAGTTCCGCTCCTCGAGGCTCTTCAGAAGGGCCCCCATGGCGTTCTCTCGGAGCAGCTTGTAGCCGTGGCCGGGGATGTTGAGCGCCAGGCGCCGTCGCCCTTCTGGGGCCTTTCGCAAGGTGTGCCCGCGGTTGACCATGATCATGGTCTGGGTCCCGTTGGCCTGGTGCAGGATGACGCGGAAGTCGCCCTGCCGCGGGCCGTCATTTCCGGCGTGTGGGAGCGTCAGGGGCCGGGCTCCGCCGGTGGGGGGTTGCCCGCGATCGGAGCCGCCAGAGGGAGCGCTGCCGGTACAACCAGCGCTCAGGAACAGGCTCACGGTCAGCGCAGCCAGGATGAGGTAACGCACGGACGGCTCTCCGGGTCGTCGGGGGTCGGGCTCACGCCGACGCGGACTCTAACGAGGCGGACGAGATGGGCCAATTGGGGTGGCGGAAGGAGCGAGCCCCTATTGCTTACGTGTCGCCCATCGAGGGTCACCGGTCCTGAGCACCACCACATGTTGGGTTGCGTTCTTGACTGGAAAGGAAGACGGTCCTAAACTCCGGTGCTGGCAGGGCTCTGGGCGCCCTCTTCCCTATGCCCACCACTGGAGAGCGTTGATGGGGAATCTCGAAAAGGCTGGTGTTGGCGTCGTGGTCGCGCTCCTGCTGATCATCATGGGGGTGGCCTTCACCACCGATCCCCAGACCGGGGAGCCCATGGCGGAGCCCGAGCAGGCGGCGCCGCTTGCGGTCGAACGCGAGACCGATTCGCAAGATGACGATGTGCTCATCGATCCCAGGGTCCTGCCCGGGGTGACCGTCGAAGGCGGGGGTGGAGGTGAATCGAGGGATGTGCTGAATCCCACAGAACTCGTCGAGGGTGACCAGCCACTCGAGGAGCTGATAGATCCGGGCACCCGCCCGGTGACGCGCACGCCCGACGAACCGACGCCGACGCCAGAACTCTCAGACTCCGAAGCGCTGCCGTCCCAGCCTTCCGAGTGGCCCAAGTCGGTCATCGTCGCGAAGAACGACTCTCTCTGGAGAATCGCGGCGCGCCACTACGGAAGAAACCAGGCAGACCTGATGGTCTCGGCCGTTCGCGAGTTCAACGGACTCACGAGCGATATCCTGCGCCCCAAGCAGAAGATCCGGCTGCCAGCGCCTCTGCCGAGCCGTTCGGGCGAGTCCGTCGCGACTCGAGGTGGCTCCCCTGGCTCGGCGCGGGTCAGGCCCGCATCCGTGGCCGGGTTGCCGTGGGAGCCCGGGGCATCCGTCTATGGCCCCTCATCCGGCATCTCGGCCGACGGTCGGTATGTGGTCAAGCAGAACGAGTCACTGAGCCAGATAGCAGCGCGAGAACTCGGTTCGGTGAAGTTTGTAAAGGACATCATGAAGCTGAACGGGATCAAGAATCCCGATCGTATTGCCGTGGGCATGCGACTGAAGATGCCCGCGAAGAAGAAGAAGAAGAATCCGTAGGCGGCGGGAAGCCGTCGACGGACGAGAGAGGATGATCACAACGGAAACGTCGATTCCTCGTCGGGAGTTCGCTGACTCGCTCGACGCGCTTCGTGCGCCTCGTGGCTTTCGTGAATTCCCTGAGGGCTCTTTCGCTCGCGCACTCTCTCTCGCTGAGGGACGCGATGCGAGACGTTGCGGTCTGCTCTGACTGGCTCTCCCTGGGGGGGGATACGTCAAGCGAGCCGACAGAGCCGACTGCGACCGCGAGCGGCAAGAGAAGACGCATTGGGTCCCGTCCCCGGTCTGAGGGCGGGCGGGGACGGGACCCTTCTTTTTTCAGCCTTCGCGCAGAGGCTCACCGCAGACACGAGACGGCCCCGGGAGAACGGGCGGGCTAGCGCAGGGGACGCGGGTCGATGTAGAGCCGCCAGCGGTTGCCCAGCCAGGCGAACGTCCACTCGGGCCAGTTGTTCAGACGGGTTCGCCGCGTGACTTGCTGCCGCAGATCGAGAACGAGTTGCTCCCACGTGAGGTCCTCGCGCGCCTGCTTCCTCCAGACGTGGAGGATCTTCTCCCGCTGCTTCGCGGTCACGTTGCCGAGTGCGTAGCGCCACTTGACCGGGACGGCGATGGTCGGCGGATCGTTGCGCAGAGGTTTCACGCTTCCGTATGAAATCTTCACCCACGGTTCATCGAGGCCGCGGAGGTGCCGGAAGTACGGCTTCATCTGCTCCTTGGCCTTCGGAGGAAAATCCTTGGGGACGTTTTGACCGGGGATGAGTGGGACGGGCCGTCCGTTCCGACCGAGGTCGCAGAGGTCGAGGCAGGCGGCCCTCCAGTCGCCCGCTTCCATGTTGGTAGCGACGCGGCTGAGGATGGCAAGCGGGTCGGGATACTCGATCCCGAGTGGCGACGTGGGCTCGGCCGTTGGCTTGGGATCCGTGGGCCGGGCGCTGCTGGTCGTGGATGCGGAGCAGGCCGCCAGGATGGGGAGAACTAACAGGGCGGCGAGTCGTCTCATGGTCATGCGTTCGGTTCGGCGTCCTTGAGGTTGTAGCGTTCGATCTTCTTGTACAGGTTGCTGCGCTGCATCCCGAGCATCTCAGCCGTTCGCTTGATGTTCCAGCCGTTGTCCTCGAGCTTCTTTCGAAGGTACAGGCGCTCAGCGGTCTCCTTGAACGCGTCGAAGCTGTCGATGGCGAACAGCGACGCGTCGTCAGGCGGCGCCCCGTCCTTGGTCCCGAAGCCCTCGAACCCCTCCTTCGTGAGCTTGGCGTCCGACACGAGGAGCGCGACGCGCTCAGCGAGGTTGCGCAGCTCGCGTACGTTCCCGGGCCAGGGTTGCGCGCGTAGGTGCGCGGCGCCGGAGCTCTCGATCCGGATCGTCTCACGGTTGTACTTGCGGCAAGCTTGCTGCAGGAAGCGACCGAAGAGCTCGATGACGTCGTCGCCACGCTCGCGTAGGGGCGGGACCGCCAGAGGGATGACGTTCAGGCGATAGAAGAGGTCCTCGCGGAACGCCCCCTCCGCGACCTCCTTCCCGAGGTCCTTGTTGGTGGCCGCGAGGACGCGCACGTCGATGGCAATGTTCGCGTCGCCGCCGACACGCTGCACCTTGTTTTCCTCGAGGACCCGCAGGACCTTCGCCTGCGCCGCGAGCGGCATGTCGCCGATCTCGTCGAGGAACAAGGTCCCCTTGCTCGCCTGCTCGAACTTGCCGATTTTCCTGGCATCGGCGCCTGTAAACGCGCCCTTCTCATGTCCGAAGAGCTCGCTCTCAATGAGTTCGCTGGGGATTGCGGCGCAGTTGACATCGACCCAGGGTGCGTCATGACGGGACGAAAGTTGGTGCAGGTTGCGGGCGACGAGCTCCTTGCCCGTGCCGTTCTCTCCCGTGATGAGCACGCGGGCGTCGGTGTCGGCGACCCGTTCAATGGTGGCGCGCATCTCCTCGATCCCGGGGCAGGACCCGACGATGCGCCACTTTTCGGCGATCTCCTTTCGCAGCACCTCGTTCTCGTGGGCGAGGTCACTCTGGCCGAGCGCGTTGCGGATCGTGAGGAGCAGTCGATCGCGGTCGAGGGGCTTCTCGAGGAAGTCGAACGCCCCCCGCCGTGTCGCCTCCACGGCGGTCTCCACCGTGCCGTGACCCGAGATCATGATGACGGCCACGTCGGGGCGGATTTCCTTGATGCGGGCGAGGGCATCCAGGCCGTCCATGCCTGGCATCTTCACGTCGCACAGGACGCCGTCGAGATCGGAATCCTTCTCGACAGCCTGGACGCCGTCCGCGCCCGTGCCGGCTTCGGCGGTGACGTAGTTCTCGTACTTGAGGATCATACGCACGGCGCTGCGTATGCTCTCCTCGTCGTCGATGATGAGGATCTTCTTCACGAAGGAATCCGAGGAGGGGAGGCCAGTTCCACGCGGACCATAGCACGATGACGTGGGCGCAGTTAGTCTTCCGAGCGTCATGGATCGGCTCCAGAGCGTGTCCGAGAAGGGCTCCCGTGTCGTCGTGGGGCTGAACAGCGGGACTTCCATGGACGGTGTCGATGCGCTGTGCGTGCGCATCGAAGGCGGCGGCTTTCACGTCAGGACCGAGCCGCTTGCGTTTGTCTGCCGCGCCTATCCGGACGCACTCCGATCTACACTTACGCGGGCGCCGGCTCTCGAGTTGCAGGAACTCACCCGACTGAACGTGGAGTTGGGCGAGGCGTTTGCCAGCGCCGCTGCGGTTGTGACCGCGCGCGCCGGGCTTTCGCTCGATCACATCGATATCATCGGTAGCCACGGACAGACCGTCTGCCATCTCCCCGCGCGCGGGCAGGGTGGACGGTCTGCGACGCTCCAGATTGGCGATATCGACGTCATCGCCGAGCGCACAGGCGCGGTCGTCATCGGCGATTTCCGAGCGCGCGACATTGCGGCCGGTGGCGAAGGCGCTCCGCTCATGCCATATCTGGACTGGGTCCTGTTTCATGACCGACCCCGAACGGTTTGCCTCAACCTCGGGGGTATCGCCAACCTCACTCTGGTGACGGAGGACTTGGAGTCATGCCGGGCTTTCGACGTCGGGCCCGCCAACCTGCCGCTCGACCTGCTCGCCGAACGGCTGACCGGTGGTGAGGAGCGCTACGACCCCGGTGGCCGGTTGGCGGCGGGGGGCCGCGTCGAGCCGATTCTCTTGGATCGGCTCCTCCGGCACCCGTTCCTGCAATTGCCGCCTCCCAAGACCACGGGGCGGGAGGAATTCGGGATCGACTACGTGGAGGATCTCCTGCGCCGCCACCAGCACCTGTCGTTAAAGGACATTCTCGCCACCAGCACCGCTTTTGTGGGCCAGTCTGTCGCGCGGGCGGTGCGCGATCATCTGGTCGTCGACGGAGGCGTCCGCGAGCTGGTCGTCAGCGGAGGTGGCGTCCACAACCTCACCCTGATGAGGCACTTGAAGAAGGAGCTCTTCCCTGTGCCTGTGACGTCAGCGGCCGAGCATGGGCTTGATCCAGATGCGAAGGAGGCCCTCCTGTTCGCGGTGCTGGCCAATGAGCGCATCGCGGGAGGCCCGGCCAACGTGCCTGCGGTGACGGGCGCCCGGTGGCCGGTGGGGCTCGGGAAGATCGCCCTCTGAGGGGTTGGGTGGCCTGCTGGGGCGCTTCTGCTCAACCTCTTTCTTCGGCGTGACTTGGGATGCGCGGCCACCGCGTCCCGCTATGATTGACACCCGTGTGACGCGTCCTACAATGTCGCGTCCACGGCCAGGAACCGTCCGGGGTTCCAGGGGCCGTCAACGGGAAAAAAGATCGGGTGTGGCGTCCGGGCACGTCGCGCCCCTCAGGTCGGGGACCCTATCCAGGACCCGATGCGGATGAACAACGGGAGAATCCAACCCATGACCAAGCGTGGTTCGCGCTGGACCCTCGCGCTTGCCCTGTTGTGCCTCGTCGGTCTCGCGCCTCTCGGCTACGCACAGCCGAGTGGAGCATTGGCCACGGCGGTCGATTTGCACGAGCGCGGCAAGGACGTAGAAGCGCTGGCGAAGCTGAAGGAAGTGGTGAACAGCGATCCGTCGTCCGAGACGGCGTGGGCGCTGATCAACAGCATCGACATGACGTTGTGGGCTCGGATGATGACGCGGAGTGGTGAGCACGCCGCTGTCATCAAGACCCTCTTCAACGCCTCGATGCCGGCAGCGCGTGCGAAAGCTCGTGATGCTGCCGCGATAAAGGGCCACGTCGCCACGGCGGGCGACGAGAGCGCCTCCTGGGCCGACCGCAGCAAAGCGATGACGGCCCTCGCAGCCGATCACGGCGAGTACGCGGTTCCTCACATGCTCGAACAGCTCGGCAGTGACGATTCCGCGCGCCGGGCGGCGTACATCAACATCTGCCGCAGGCTCGGTACGCAGGCCGTGCTCCCGCTCGTCCAAGCTCTCGAGATCAAGAACCCCAATCTCCAGGCCTCGGCGTTGACCGCCCTTGGTCTGATCAAGGACGCGCGGTCGACTCCCTACGTTGCCGGCTTCGCCCTCGGGGCCGAGAACAACGTGGTGCGCGACGCGGCGCGGCAAGCGCTCGTCGGCATGGGCATTACGGAGGCGTCGCCGCAGGCCACGGGTGGTCTGTTCAGCAACCTGGCGGAGGCGTACTACCGCCGCGACACCGCTGTCGTCGATCCGTTCCGCAGCACCTACGTGGCCTGGAGCCAGGCCGACGGAAAGCTCGTTGCCCGCGAGGTTCCGCGCGATATCTACCACCTCAAGCTGGCGGAAGAGGTGCTGTACGACATGGTCAACTGGGATGCAAACCAGATGCACGCCCAAGTGCTGCTCGGTTCGGTCCTCGTGGCCCAGCAGGTGGCGGCCAACGGCGCCGCTGGCGATGGCCCAGAGGCGGCGCTCAACCACGCCGGTGAGATGGCGGCTTCCATGGGTACAGAGATCATGGGCTACGTGGTGCGCAAGGCCCTCACGGACGGCCGCCCGGCCGTCGCTGCCGGCGCCGTGCGCGTTCTCGGGTCCATCTCCGACGGCCGGAACTTCCAGGCGCCCAACGCCCTGACGGATGCACTGGGGGCACCGTACAAGTCGGTTCGCTTCAGCGCCGCCCTGGCCATCGCGGGGCTTCGCCAACCGGGTCAACCGGGGGTTGTCTCGGTGTTGACGGAAGCTCTCGGTCAGGACGCGGTGCGTAGCGTGGTCGTCATCGATGACAACGCAGACACCCGTAACCAGATCGTGGCTGACCTGAACGCACGCGGCTATTTCGCGTACGGCGTGGCCGGTGGCGCCATAGGGCTCGCTCGCCTGCGTGACTACCCGATCGAGGATCTGGTGATCATGCGCTACAACATGGGCGACGCCACTGTGGCCGAGGTCATGAAGACCATCCGGGCCGATGCCCGTACGGCCGACACGCCTGTGGCTATCCTGTGCGACCCGTCCGATCGCGAAGCAGCGGAGAACGCGTACGCCGAAAAGGCGCAGGCGTTCATCACCACGCCCCCCACCGCCGACGCTTACGAGCCCGGCTTGCGGGCGCTCGTGAAGGATCTGGACGACGCACGTGCCGAGGCGACCGCGATCGCCAGCCAGGCGGCGCGCTCCCTCCTGTGGATGCCCCCGACCTTGTCGGCCCCGGCGGTCAACGGCCTCGTGGGTACCCTGAAGGGCCACGACAGCGTCCGCACGCCGGCGCTGCGAGCGCTGGGGCGGATCGCGGATCCGTCCGCGTCGAACGCCATCATGGCGGTCTTCATGGACGGGACGGCTTCGGAGACGGTGCGCGGACATGCGGCCGTGGCCCTGGCGAGCATCGCTCGCGCCAGCGGCGGGCAGGCGTCCGCCGACCTCGTCACTGCCCTCCATGGGGCGATCGTGGGCGGGGGGGGAGCTGACTACCTCGACCAACTCGGTCGCGCCTGTGGCATGCTCCCCGTGGACTCCGCCACGCGCACCAAGTTGCTGAACGCCTTGCGGAGCAAGATCAACGTCGATACCGAGACCGACGACGGCTGATCTGATCACCGTCCGTAGCGGAGAGCCCGGTTCGATGACTCATCGGCCGGGCTTTCTTCATGCGTGCTACGTTTCTTTCGCATGTCGGCGCCGCGCCCGATCCTCGAGTTGATGGATTTGCAGGAGGACGTCGCCCTTCGCCGGGCGACGCTCCGGGCGGGGCCAGTGCGTGTCGAGGCTCCCGTCACGTTGCTGCGGACACCGATAACCCCACCGCTCGATTCTCTGCTCGATCGCGCCTGGTTCCTCGCGCCCACCAGCGCCGAGCCGGTTGACGCAGAGACGTTGGCGTCCCTGGGGGCGCTGGCCGAGGCCAGGGAGCTGTACCTGGATCTTGCGCTGCCTGGTCCCATCGACCCCGGCGCCATCACGGCCGAACTCGGCGCCCGGATCGCACGGCTCCGTATTCCGTTGGACGACGATATGCCGGACACGGCTGTCCACGGTTCGGTCGACGTAGCCCGTCGTATCAGCGGGCGCGTCGTCCTCGACGTCACCATTTCGGTCGCCGGAGTCGAACGCGTCCCATTGTTGATCGCGGCCGTGGCACGGGACGAAGCGCCGCGCGATGTCTACCTCGTGCCGACCGACAGCGCCGCGAGCGAAGCCCTGGCTGCCACATGGGGCAGGATCGCCAAGGCCGCGACCGACCACGGGGTCACGGTGTCTGCGCGTCGGGGGCCCCGCGTCGACGCCGGCCCGCCCCTCGATCCGCTCGCTGGCGCCAACGTGCTCGCCGCGTGCGTGCGCGCCTTGTTCCGTTCTCGCACGAGCGTCTGCCCGTTCCCTTTCGTGACGAGCGTGTTCACCGGTTCTGGCGTGGCGGTCTGCCCGGCTCCGGATGGCCCGAGCTCCGACGCGATCCCCGACGATGTGTGGAACGCGCCGCTGTTCACCGCTGTCCGGCAGGGCTTCCTCGATGGCGATCCGCCCGAACCTTGTCGGCGTTGCACGCTGCTTCCGCGGGTGCGCCGGTCGCTGTCGGAGACCCCCTGGGAGACAGGGGACGGACCCGCCGATCTCCCCATCGGCTCCATCGAGGTGTGATCTACGGGATGGCGGGGTCTACCACCACCCCAGGACCTTCCACCACAAGCCCCCGAGAAGGAGCCACACCGAGAGGTGCATCAAGGCGACCAGGAATCCGATCCGAAACCACCGGGCGATGGGAACGTAGCCGAGGCCGAAGTAGATGATGACCGGTCCGGTGCTGTAGTTGGTGAGGCAGCCGCACAGGTTCGAGAAGTAGGCGATCAGGGCCACCGTCAGGAGCGGGGGCGCGCCCGCTGCCAGCGAGACGGCGAAGAACGCTCCCGCCATGGCCGTGATGTGGCCCGTGAGCATGGAGAACCCGTACATCGAGAAGAAGTAGATCAGAGCGAGAACCACGGCCACGAGAACACCGTCGATTCCCGTGACGGCGTCGCGCATCCCGTTCGCGAACCAGTTGATGACCTGGTGTGTCTTCAGGGCTTCGGCCATGGAGAGGAGTCCACCGAGCCACACCAGGGTGTCCCACGCGCCGTGATCCCGGGCCATGTCCTCCCACCGGTCGGTGCGAGTGATCAGCAGGGCGCAGACCCCGACCCAGGCGACGAGGCTCGAACCCATGTCGTGAAAGGTGCCCTTGGTGGACCAGAGTCCGAGGAGGAGCACGAACACGCCGGACATGATGAGCTCGCGTCGGGTCCAGGCTCCGAGGGCTGCGAGTTGTTCGCTGGCTTCGCGACGGGCGGCGGAGGCATCGGTGAGCTCCGGTGGGGCCAGGCGGTAGATCAGGAGGGGGAGGAGCGCCA
>JABSRK010000103.1 GCA_013213915.1 Planctomycetota bacterium | reverse complement strand
CCTGACACGATGCGATTGGAGCTTGTGCTTGCCTGCGGCCTCGTGTTCATGGCGGCCTGCGAGGCGACCCCAGGCTCCGGCGAAGGCCCGCGCCGACCGAACCTGATCGTCATCCTGGCCGACGACGCCGGTTACTCGGACTTCGGCTTCCAGGACCACGCCACCGAGGACGTGGGACCGCTCACGCCCAACATCGACTCCATCGCCGCGGCGGGAGCGCGGTTGACTGACTTCTACGTCTCGGGCTGCGTCTGCTCGCCCTCTCGCGCCGGCCTGCTGACGGGTCGCTACCAGCAGCGCTTCGGCCACGAGCACAACCCGCGCTACGACGAGTCGGACGTGGTGAACGGCACCGACGTGAAGGAGGTGATGCTGCCCAAGTTGCTGGGGAAGGCGGGCTATGCGACCACCCACATCGGCAAGTGGCACGTCGGTGCCGGGAAACCGTTCCGGCCTCTCGCTCGAGGATACGGGGAGTTCTTCGGTTTCCTGGGCGGCGGCCATCACTACTTCAAGGCGGACGGCAAGGGTGAGTACGGAGCGCCCCTGTGGCGCGGTGGCGCGCCGACGGAAACGCAGCCCACCTACCTCACGGACGACTTCACCAACGAGGCTCTGACCTTCATGGAGCGCAACAAGAAGCGTCCGTTCTTCGTGTTGCTCGCCTACAACGCGCCCCACTCTCCCGATCACGTACCGCCGCGCTACTTGGAGTCGGTGGCGTCGATCCCGCACAAGGCGCGGCGTCGCTATGCGGGGCTCGTCCGCGGGGTGGACGCGGGCGTCGGCAAGCTGATGGCCAAGCTCAAGGAGTTGGACCTCGACGACGACACCCTCGTGGTCTTCCTCAGCGACAACGGCGGTCGCCGCGGCTCTTCGGACAACCGGCCCCTGCGCGGCAACAAGGGCTGGCTTCACGAGGGCGGGCTGCGGGTGCCCTTCATCTGGCGCTGGCCGGGCAAGCTCCCGGCAGGCGTCACCTACGGCAAGCCCGTCTCGTCTCTCGACATCCTGCCGACGGCGCTCGTCCAGGCGGGTGTGGCGCTGCCTCCGAACCTGGACGGCATGGACGTGCTGCCGCACCTCCGAGGTGAGGCGACGGGCTCGCCCCACCGGACGCTTCACTGGCGCGTCTGTGGCGGAGAGGGCTACGCCATCCGTCACGACGATTACAAGCTCGTGCGGGAGGTGGGCGTGGACAGGTCGGTTCTCTTCGACCTCGCAAACGACCTGGGGGAGGACCACGATCTCGCCGCCAAGCATTCCGACGTCGTGGCGAAGCTCGAGGGCCTCCACGGGACCTGGAACGGGACGCTCCGCAAGCCCGTCTGGACCGACACCCACAGGCAGCACGCCGTCACGGAGCGACGCCGCGCGCAGGAAGCCGGGACGCGCCAGTTCCCCATGCCCTGGGCGCGCTGACTGGATCGGGCGTGGAACGACGCCCTTCCGCGTCCGTCCTTCCATGGGAGGCGCCGGCGCCGTACGGTGTCTTCGGGAGCGGATTGACCAGCGACCGAGCGACCATCATGACCCAGCGCATCGTCCCGCTGCTGATTCTCGCGGGGCTCTGCTGCCTGTCTCTTCCGGCGCAGACTCCTGAGCAACTGCTCGAAGAGGTGCGGCAGCGTATGTCGAGGATGGCGGCGAAACAGTCGGCGCCGCAGATCACCGAACTCGAGGCGCTGGTGGGGGAGCTGCAGACGCTCCACGGCGCGCCCGCGGATGTGCGGGAGAAGGCGTGCGGCTGGATGTTCTCCCTGCTCAAGAAGGGCGGGATGCACGACCGGCGTATCAGGATGCGGCTGCTGGTGCTGCGGATGCTCGCGGTCCTCGCCGAAGACCCTGCGTGGGCCGATCGCCTCATCGAACTGTCTCTGAGGGGCGGGACAGGGAGCCTCTCCGGAGTCCACTTCTGGGTCGAGCGCGCCCTCGGCACGCTGCGGGGCGCAGGGCACGTGGATCGGTTGATCGCCCACGTGCGGGGCAAGGACGTGCGCGCGCGGCGGCTCGCCCTCGGCGCGCTGGCCCGGCTCGAGGACGAGGGGTTGCGTCCGCGGCTGCAGCCGCTGATTCCGGAGTTGGCGGAGATCGCCGACGGGGATGACACCGAGGCACGCATCCGCTCCCTCGACGTTCTCGGAACCCTGGACCCGCTTGCAGTGCTGCCCACTCTCCTCGCCGCAGGCAAGGACGCGGATCCGCTCATCCGGCTTGCGGCTGTCCGCGCCCTCGCGAAGAAGGCTTCGTTGCCCGGTGTCGTGGCGTATCTGTCGCGGTTGCTGACCGATGACGTGGCCCTGGTGCGGGAGGAAGCGGTCATGGCGCTGTCGCGTGCGCCCGACCGCTCGGCGGTGCCGCTGCTGGTGCGTCGGCTCGAGAAGGAACCGCTGCGGATTCGCATCGCATTGAACGCCACGCTGCGCGGGTTGACGGGCTTCGATCACGGTCACGAATCGGGTCCCTGGACGTCGTGGCTGAAGTCCGTTCAGGCGGCGGGGAAGCTCGAGGAGGTGCGACCGAAGCTGGATGCCTACAGCAAGCCGAAGCCCAAGCCCGCCGAGTACTTCGACATCCCGGTACTCTCGGACCGCATGCTGTTTGTCCTCGATGTGTCGGGGAGCATGGACTACAGCGTCGGCGCGTCGAGCAAGGCGCCGACGCGCATGGCGCACGCCAGGCGCGAGCTCATCCGTGTCTTGCAGGCCTTGGACGAGCGGAGCCGCTTCAACATCATCTTCTTCGATCAGAAGATCCGGGTGTGGACATCGGGGCTGGCGCCAGCGACGGCGCGCAACAAGCAACTGGCGATCCAGTCGGTGCAGACCCTCGTCCCGCGCGGCGGGACCGACAGCTACGGTGCTCTCGAGTTGGCGTTCCGGGGTTTCCGTGGCATCGACACGGTCTACTTCCTGTCCGATGGTGTTCCCTCAGCGGGGAAGTCCATCAGCCAGGAGAAGATTCTGCAGCGGGTGTGGGAGTGGAACCGGCTGCGCGGCATCCGCATCCACACCATCGCGCTCCAGGTCGGTGAGCAGCTCAACCCGTTCCGACGGAAGCGCGAAAACAAAGACGAGGCCGCTCGGTTCATGCGCATCCTGGCGGAGGAGACGGGGGGCACGTTCACCGACCTGCGATGACGCTTCGGATAAGCTGAGCACCATGTACAGGTTGTTCGTCCTCGCGGTGATCGCCGCCACCTGCGGCGCTCAGGGGCCCTCGGCGCAGGTCTTTGAGGGGACTCTTACGGGTCTGGAGCAGCACGTGGCGGCCGGTGGCGGGTGCGTCGTGCTGCTGGACACCGTCGGTGAGCTCACATCAGGCCAGGCATCGATTCTCGGGCTCCAAGCCGGTACGCGGGTCGCCGTCGCTGACGGGCTCGCGCGTCCAGAGCGGCTGAGAATCGACCCGGCGAGCCCCGTGACGGCCATGGTGGCGGCCGGCGGGTGGAAGGGGCGTGTCGCCAGCGTCCCGAGATCGGCGCTGAAGGACGGTCTTGTCCTCCTTGCCGACGGGGACCGCCCAGTGACGTGGGTACGTGAGCATGGCAAGGCGCGGGTGGTCGCGACGTCGTCGCTCGCCCGTGAGCACGACGCTGTCGGGGCGGTTCATCGGCTGCGGGCGCTGGCGTGGGCCGGTCGGGCTGAGCGACCGGGGCGGCCCAAGGACGCGACCGTTCTGTTCTACGGCGGCGCCACGGATCACTGGGTCGCGGAGAAGGGGGGCGGCCCGTGCGCGTGGAAGGTCGTCGACGGCGCGCTCGAGGTCACGCCGGGCAAGGGCTCGATCATGACACGCGAGACGTATGGCGACTTCCGTATGCATGTGGAGTTCAAGGTCCCCGAGGGAAAGGGGAACAGCGGCGTGTACCTGCAGCGTCGCTACGAGGTGCAGATTCTCAACACGCCGTCACTGGAACCGAAGCCGCATTTCTGCGGGTCGTTGTACCGATACCGGAAGCCCGACGTGAACGCCGCGCTTCCGGTGGGCGTCTGGCAGACGTACGACATCAGGTTCCGTCAGCCCCGGTGGAAGGGCGAAAAGAAGACCGAGGACGCGCGGATAACCGTCGTCCACAACGGGATCGTGGTTCACGATGACTTCGAGCTGGCCCGCAAAACGGGCGCCGGTAAGCCGGAGGGCCCGAAGCCCATGCCCATCTTGCTGCAGGACCACGGTTGGAAGATCCGTTTCCGCAACCTCTGGATTCAGCGACTCGGGTCGTGATCACTTGAGGTCGCGCAGCGCCTTGGTGGTGACCTTCTTGATGTCGCGGTGATCCTTGCGGTCCAGATCTTTCAGCCGGGGCACGAGCGATCGGGCGTCCTCGTCCATGCGGTCGGCGAGATTGACCGCTCGCAGACGCACGCGCAGATGCTCGTGACTCATGGCCGCGTCGATGACCGGGAGGGCCGCTTGGGCTTCCCCGAGGCGCCACATGGCGGACGCGGCGGCGAGGCGCACGGCGACCGATGCGTCTTCGAGCAGCGCCCGCAGCTTGTCCTTTGAAGCACGCCCCGCTTCACCGAGGGACTCGATGGCGTTGACGCTCCACCAGCGCACGGCCGCATCCGGGTGGGAGAGCCCCTGCTCCATGGTTGCGAGGGCATCGGCACCGCGGCCCACGAGGTCGGCGGCCGACCACAGCGCGTCGAACGGATAGGCCGCCGGGTCGGAGCGGACCGCGTCGTACTCGGGGCCGTCGAAGCGCAGGCGCATCTCCTCTTCCGGGAGCAGCCCCAGGTCCTTGATGTCGACCATCCAGCGGCGCAGCTCGGTGGCGAGGCGCAGCTTGACGTCGGCATAGTGGGGGTCGGTCGCCAGGTTGTGGACCTCGTGGGGATCTGACCACGTGTCGTACAGCTCTTCCCGCGGCTTGCGCGGCTCAAAGAAGTTTCTTTGCGGACCGACGAGCCGTCCCTCGGCGTGCGCCTTGCGCCATGCCTTCATGGTGGGCATTTCCTCCATGTACGCGACCCACTGGGCGTAGGGAACGTGTGGAAGGAAGTTCCGGATGTACTTGTAGCGTGCGTCGCGGACGCTGCGCAGCATGTCGAACCGCTCGTCCATGCGATCACGGAAGCCGTGCACGTAGGTGCGGGGCTCGCCCGCCGCCTCGCCGAGAAACGCCCGGCCCTGGAACCGCTTCGGGATGTCCAGCTCGACCAGGGACAGCACGGACGGCGCGAGATCGACGAAGCTGACCATGCGTCCGGTGGCTGTCCCCGGCTTGCCGGGGGCGAGGTGCTTCCACCGTTCCGGGACGCGCACGATCATCGGCACGAGGGTGCTGGAGTCGTACAGCCAACGCTTGCTGCGGGGCAGCCCCGCGCCGTGGTCGGAGTAGTAGATGACGATGGTGTCTTCGGCGAGGCCGTCGTCTTCCAGTTGCTGCAAGACGTCGCCGCACTGGCGGTCCATGGCGGTGATCAGTTCCCTGTAGCGCGCCCAGTCGCGTCGCACGGCGGGTACGTCGGGGTGGTACGGCGGGATATCGACCTCCTTGGGGTCGCGCCGCTCGTGCTCTTCCAGGCTCTTGGTGAGGTTGGCGAATTGCTTGTCCGGCGCGCGCACCTTGCTCTCGTGGCACACCGTGAAGTTGAACACGGAGAAGAACGGCTTCCCGGCCGGTCGGTTTCTCCAGTGGGCGCGTCCCGACGACGCGTCCCACGCTTTCCGTGGCCGATCGAAGTTGTAGTCCGTCTTTTTCCTGTTGGTGCAGTAGAACCCGGCGTCCCGCAGGTGCTCGGTGAAGCAGCGCATGGCTACCGGTGGGCGACCCTGGCTGCGCATGGGGGCGGTGCCGATGGACGGGGGGAACATTCCCGTGATGATGCAGGAACGGGCCGGTGCACAGACACCGATGGGGGCGAACGCGCGGGTGTAGCGGACGCCCTGGGCCGCGAGTCGGTCCAGGTTGGGCGTGCTGGCGTGGGCGTCTCCGTAGCAACCGAGGTGCGGGCTGATGTCCTCGCACGTCAGCCAGAGGACGTTGGGCCGATCGGGCCTGGGCGCCGGTCTTCTGTGTTGAGAGAGGAAGGCTATGGCGGCCTTGTCGATGCCTTCGTGGCCGCCTTCGAAGATGGTCACCCGCGACGGGCCTGCGTGGCGGCGCAGGTGGATCTTCCGGTCCAGCGCCGGATCGACCTGGCGGTCGGACGGTCGTGGATGGGGCAGCCGTCCGTCGGGTCGCGACAGCGCCGCGATCTCCACGTCGTCGATGCCGTCGACCCCGCGCGCTTTCGCCACGGTGTTGAACGCTCGCAGGGTGTGGGCCACGGGGACCGAGCCGGTGTGGCCGTCGTGAATTCCCGCGGCGATGTCCACGGGGACGTCCTTTGCCCGATGCAACCAGGTCAGCGGTGAACGCTTCCGGTACGCGTCATCGACCTCGGCGGACGCGCCGGGCGCGCCGCCGCACGACGACCGCATCATCTCCCCGTAACGCCCGTTGGCGTGGCGTGCGTGCCACGCGGGTAAATCCGAGATCGGCACCCACGCGGAGACGGCTGCCCAGATCTGGGGATGTCGCCCGGCCATCAACAGCGCCATGTGGCCACCACCGGACGATCCCGTGAGGTAGATCCGTCGTGCGTCGACGCGGTGGCGATCACGGACCCAGCGCACGGCGTCCACCACGTCCTGCACGGCGAGGTCCGACCCGCAGGCTTGGGGCCGGTCGTTGCGTCCGCGGAAGTCAGGCTGCAGGACGATCCAGTCGCGAGCGTTCGCCTGGCGCTCGAGTTCGGGCTGGCGCTGGTCCAGGTTGGCGCTCCAGGAGTGCAGCGAGACCAGCAGCGGTCGGGCCTTTGACGCTGCGTCGGTGGGGACGGTCAGCCACGCGGGCTGCTGGGAGTCGTCGCTGGAATTCTTGAAGGTGATGCGCCGTCGCTGCTGGGCGTCAGCGAGGGGAACGGTGGCGGCGAGAGTGAGGAGGGCGATGAGGGCGTGTTGCATGGACGATATTGAACACCCGGCCCGGCCCGGCTATCCATCCTCATGGAGAGAACCCCGGGTTCACGGTCGATCCACGCCTGGCTGATCGTCACGTTTGGGCTCATCGGCGTGATGGTTGCCGTCGGCGGGGCCACCCGGCTCACCGGGTCCGGGCTCTCCATGGTCGAATGGAGCCCCCTGGGCTCCTCACCTCCCTCGACCGAGTCGGACTGGGAGGCCCTCTACGCGGAGTATCAGGCGTCTCCCCAGTTCCAGCAGGTCAACCACTGGATGACGGCGGACGACTTCAAGGGCATCTTCTGGTGGGAATACGTGCATCGTCAGCTCGGCCGCCTGATCGGGCTCGTGTACGGCCTGCCGTTCCTCTGGTTCCTCATCAGGGGGCGGCTCTGTCGTGAGCTCGTCTGGCGTGGCTGGGTCGGGCTCGGGCTCGGCGGCCTGCAGGGTCTCGTCGGGTGGTGGATGGTGAAGAGCGGCCTAGTCAGCCGCCCGGAGGTGAGCCACTACCGACTCGCTCTCCACCTCTCCCTGGCCCTGCTGGCGGGTATGTGGGTCCTCTGGATGTGGCTCGGAACCCGTTCCGCGCAGGGCCGGGGCGCGCTCGCCTCGTCGCGCGTCCCGTGGACCTTCACCGCCCTGGTCTCCCTTCAGATCATCTGGGGTGCGTTCATGGCCGGGAAGCGGGCCGGATGGCGCTACGACACGTGGCCCGACATGGACGGCGCCTTCCTGCCCGACGGGGCGCTTGGATCGGTGGACGCCCTGGTGGAGGACGGGGATACGGTCCACTGGGTGCACCGCACCCTCGGCTGGGTCGTGCTGGCCTCGGCCGTCTGGCTGTGGGCCCGCCTGCGCCGGACGGCGCGCGGACCCGCCAATGCGGTCCTCGTGCTCACGTTGCTACAGTTCGTCCTGGGCGTGGCGACCGTGATGGCGGGGATCCCGGTGACGCTCGGCGTGGCCCACCAGGTCGGCGCGTTCTTTCTCCTCTCGGCGGCTATCTGGGGAGCACACTCATGCAGCAGAAGACCTCGAAGCTCCGCTCTCTGATCACGATCGCCGCTGTTGTTGCGCTGGTCTACATCGCGCTGACATGGGGCCGTTCGTGGTCGCTCGCGAGCCATGAAGCGCCGCCGACCGCGGCCGGAGAGGCCGTCTGGATCGCGACGTTCAACGGCTTGTGAGGCGACACCTGAGTGGCCTCGGTCCAGGAGGCCATCGCACGCCTGGACGGCGTGCTCTCGGTGTCGGCGGGGTGGTGGACGGACCAGGCCGCGATCCGCACCGCCGCGGGGCGCGAGCTGACGCTCGAAGAGGTCGACAAGGCCGTTCCGTCGCCGTTCAGGGGGACGGCGTTGACGCGCGCAACCGACGCCGCCAACTGACGTCATGACGGTCGTCCTGGCGATCCTCCTCGGCGTGTTGCTCGGACTGCTGTCCGGAGGCGGGTCCATGATCGCGGTCCCCGTGTTCCGGTACGGGCTGGACAAGGAGCCGGACGTCGCGTTCCCGGGCGCGTTGATCGTCGTCGGCATCGCCAGCCTGGTCGGGACCATCCTGTACGCGCGCGAGAAGAGGATTCGCTGGGCCGAAGGCTCCCTGTTCGCCGTCGTCTCCATGCTTGGTGCATTCGGGGGCGGGTTCCTCTCCGGCATGCTGCCCGGCGGGCACATGGTCATCTTCGCGGTCATCCTGGTCCTCACGGGTTGGAAGCTGATCACGACCCGGACCAAGGATCTGAAGCCTCTCGAGGGCGAGGGGGTGAATCAGCGGCGCCTGGTTCTCACGGCCCTCGGCCTGGGAGTCCTCACCGGCTTCCTCGCCATCGGTGGCGGCGTCCTGGTCGTCTCGGCCCTGGTGCTCATCATGCGGCTGGAGGTAAAGGACGCGATCGCGACCTCCTTGCTGGTGATCACCGTCAATGCGTTCGCGGGCCTGTTCGGTCACCTCAGCCATCACCCCCTTCCGTGGGGGGAGCTGCTCTCCGTGGCTGCCCTGGCGAGCTTCGGCGTGTTTATCGGCGTCTGGCTGTCGAGACGCCTGCCGACGCAGCGTATGAGGGACGCCCTGGGCTGGGTCGTCCTCCTTGTCGCGGTCTGGGTGCTGGTCAGAGAAACGATGCAATAGACTGTCACCCATGCATCGCGTTCTGCTCCTCGCGGGCGCAGGCTTGAGCCTGCTCTTCTCCACGGCGCTCTGTCGCTACACGATTCGCGACGTCGCGTTCGTCGATCTCGGCGGCGACGGGTGGACCTTGCGCGCGGAGGTCCCGGAGGGTGCGCCGGGTGAATGGACGACGACGCTGAAGCGCATCGCCCGGGCGAGCCTGGCGGACACGAACGTCCAGTTGATCATCGCCGAGGGCGAGAAAGACAGCGCGCTGACGACGTCGCTGGTCGCGCCCGACGGCCGCACCCTGGTCCTGGACCTTCCGCAGGACCCTGATGCGCTGGCGCGGCACGGGTGGGACGAACTGGACGCCGTGGCTTCCTCCGCTGCCCGCGACCGCTTCCGCGCGCGCTGTCTCGAGATCCACGCCGCCGTGGTCGTGTTCGACGGCAAGGACGCGGCCGATAACCTTCGCGTTCGCGGTCTCGCAAAGGAGGCCATCTCCCAGTCCCTGGCGACGCTCGCCGAGTTGCCGAAACCGGCGTCGGCTCCGCCCGAGATCCTCGCGGTTGCCTTCAGCGATCGACGCAAGGAGCGCGTCCTGCATTGGGCCACGGGCGCGGACGAGGAGGAGGCGGATGACGCACACGTGGTCGTCCTCTACGGGCGCGGACGTCGCATGGGTCCCGTGCTCGCGGGCCCGGTCATCACTGCGTCCGCCATCAGGCAGGCCCTGTTGTTGATCGGCCAGGATTGCGAGTGCGAGCTGCCGCGTTCGATCATGCGCGGATCCCAGATTCCTTTGACCTGGGGCAAAGAGCAGTCCGATCGTGCGCAACAGGTGCTTGGCTTTGATGGCAGAAACCCCATGGTCAAGCAGGAGATCGCTCGCATCGTGGCGCGCGAGGCGACGTCGCCGAACGCCCCGGACGTGCTCGGTGTGGATCCCCTCGGCCTCGGCTACCACGAAGACGAGATCGTCTCCTCGCAGGAGATCACCACGCAGCCGCCGGGAGAGACGCTCGGCGCCGGTGATCAGCCGGAGCCCGTGGTGGCCAGCTGGATCGTCATCGCGAGCACGGTGATCCTCGTCGTGGTGGGCTTGCTGGTGGCGTTCCTCGTTTTCTCCGCACGGAGTCGCAAGTGAGCACCCTGGCGCTTGTGTGGCGGGAGCTGCGGCACCGGCGCGCCAACGCGGTGCTCATCGGCACCGGCGTGGTCGCTGCGGTCGCCCTGTTCGTGGTCTTCTTCAGCACCGGCAAGGCGCGCGAGGATCGCGCCCGTGTCCACATGCGGGACCTCGGCTACAACCTGCGCATCATCTCGAAGGCGACGGACATGGAGCGGTTCTGGCTCGACGGGTATGCCACCGAGACGTTTCCGCAGGACTATAGGGACCGGCTCGCGCGCACCAAGGGGCTGACCTACAACCACCTGATCGGTCGCCTCGAACGCAAGGTCGATATCGGCGGTCGTTCGTTATTGCTGACGGGCTTGTCCCCCGAGTACTCACCACCGGGCAAGAAGAAGCCGCCCATGATCTTCGAGGTGCCATCGGGGACCCTCTACCTCGGTCACGACGCCGC
>JABSRK010000102.1:7642-10766 GCA_013213915.1 Planctomycetota bacterium | reverse complement strand
GACGCCGTTGAAGGCGAGGCGCCTGAGAAGCTCCACCGGCGCGCCCGGGTCGTCCTGATCCGCAGGAATGAACCATGCGAAGGGCGGTTCGTCCCGCAACTGCGCCGCAGTATCGCGGGCGGCCTGGTAGCGGTTGTAGAGGAGGTTCTCCTTGTACTTGGACGCGAAATCCAGCACGGCCACGGACGCCGTCAGCATGTAATCCACCGCGTCGCGAAGCCGCCACCATCCTCCCTTCCACGGGCTGGCGTACAGCGACTCCGTGCGCAGGTCCCTGCGATTGCCCGGGAAGTCCCTCACGGTGTAGAAACGCGGCGTCGCGTAGCGATAAAGGGGAGTCTCGGTCCAGTATGCAGCGGCGTTCGTGAGGTTCGGCAGATAGTCGACGTAGCCCGGATACCAGGCGTCGAAGGCGCGCCCCTTGTGCGTCGCGCCGGGCTGGGACTTCTCGTCCAGCGCCTGGGCGATCAACATGCCGATGGTGTTGACCGTGCGCGTCATCAAGGGGTGGGTGTCCTTGCCGATGGGCTCGGAGAACGGCGGCAGCCAGATGCGGGTGGGGAACGGCGAGGTCTGGTGGTGGGTGTAGACGATCTGGGGCTCCCAGTCTCGCCACACCCGCGCGATGCACCGCGACTCGATCATGTTCAGCATGTACGCGTCACGGTTGTTGTCGTGGCCCACGTACTTCTGGTACAGCCACGGCATCCCCGAGATCTCATAAGGGGTGCCGACGTTGGACATGTACCACTCGGCGATCATCTTCTGGCCGTCAGGATTGGCCGTCGGCCAAAGGATGAGGATCACGTCGTCCAGGATCGCGCGCGTACGCTCCTCGTCCGCGCCGGCCAGCAGGTCGTAGGCGAGCTGGATCGTGTGCTGCGCGCAGGCCACCTCCGCAGCGTGGACACCCCCGTCGATGTGGACGATGGCCTTGCCCGTCTTGGCGAGCTGGCGCGCCTCCCCGTCGCTCAGCCCCTGCGGATTGGCCAGCCTGCGCGAGATCTCCCGATAACGATCCAGCTCGGCCAGGTTGGCGGCGGACGACACCAGCGCGATGTAGAACGCGCGGCCCTCCGAGGTGCGCCCGATGTCCACCAGCTGCAAGCGGCCTGCCGACGCCGCCGCGAGCTTCTTGAAGTACCCGATGGACTCGTCGTAGGTCGCGAGATGGTAGTCGGCGCCAACCTTGTATCCGAGGACGGACTCGGGGGTCGGCAGTGACTCCTGCCCCCACGCGCAGGACAGGGACGCGAACGCGAAGAACAGCGCCAATGCGCTGCCTGGAATGGCCTTCATGGATGGGCTCCGGAATGCGTGCGGGTGGCACGGCGATCCGCCAGGGTCGGCGGGATGCCCACGAGGCTATCGGCCGGATCGACGGTTCGCTACCCTCTCACGATCTGCTCGGTCACCCGGGCGCTGTCGCATCGAGGAAAAACGTCATGCGCGTGAGTCTCCTCTGTCTTTGTCTGGTCACCATGGGCTGCACCGCCCCCGAGGGCACGGTGGTCCGCTTCGAGACCGAGCTCGGCCCCTTCGACGTCGCCATCGCGGCGGAGGCCGCTCCGGCGACAGCGACCAACTTCCTCAAGTACGTGGACGAGGGCTTCTACAACGGGGGCCGGTTCCATCGCTCCGTGCGTCTCGACAACCAGCGACGCAGCGATGTGCTGATCGAGGTGATCCAGGGTGGCGTCAGTCGCGACCGAAGGGGTAACGGCTACCCTTCGGTTTCCCTGGAACGCACCCGGGACACCGGGCTCCGTCACGAAGACGGCACCATCTCCATGGCCCGCGGATCTCCGGACAGCGCCCGATCCGACATCTTCATCTGCATCGGCGCTCAACCGTCACTGGACTTCGGCGGCACCCGCAACGCCGACGGCCAGGGCTTCGCCGCGTTCGGTACCGTCGTCACCGGCATGAACGTGATCAGGAAGATCCACACCTCCCCCACCCAAGGCGAGAGCCTCAACCCCGCGATCCGCATCGTGTCCGCGCACCGCCTCCGGTGACCCCCGCGCCTGCGCCGTTGATCCCACCTTCAACCCTCGAAGCGATAGCCGAAGCGGTCGATCTCTTCGGCACAGCGCCGGGCGACCACGTCCACGGCGTCGGCGTCATAGCGCGACAGGTCGTGCTGGCCGCCCGACCCGTGCCGCTCATGGGGCAACGTCACGTCACCCGACAGACCGAGCAGGACCGCAACCTTCGCGAAGTCCGCCGCGAGACGCTCGAACCGCCCCGCGAAGTCCAACTCGTCCCAGTTGTCGACCAGGTTGCGGAACACGGGCTGCCCCATGTGGTCCTCGGGTTCGGGCGAGGCGATCCACTCGGAGAAGCTCTCCGGCATCCGCTCTGCACCGTCGCGCATCCCGTGTTCGTAGATGGACAGGAAGCGTTCCCAGGGATTGCGCACGAACGTGAACTTGAACAGGCCGTCCCACGCCGGAGCTCCCACCTGCTCGCGCAGCTCCGCCTGCGAGGCGTGCTTGCGCGCCAGGTTGCGGGTGAAGTAGTTCGGGTCCCCCGCACACAAGGTGCCGCCCCAGTCCGACCGGTACCGGTCACGCTCGGCCAGATAGACCGCATAGTCGTCCGCGTTGGCGGTGACCCAGTCGTGACCCGTCAGCAGATGCTCGATGCTCGTCCCACCGGTCTTGGGGATGTGGACGAAGGCGCACGCTGGATCACGACAGATCATCGAGGTCTCATGGGCGGAATCGGTGAGGCACGGGACGCGCCGGGCGCAGCAAGGGAGATCAGATCTCGTCGAGGATCGCCTTCTTCCGCGTCTCGTAGTCCTCTTTGGTGATGAGGTCCTTTTCGAACAGGCTCTTCAGCGTTGCGAGGCGCTCTTCGAGAGACTTCTTCTTCGCGGGCTTGCCGCCCACCGTCACCGGCTTGGAGACCGGCGGCGCCTTGGTGACCGCGGGCTTGGCTGGAGCGGCCTTACCCTTGGGGTTGCGGAGGATGACGAGCGCATCCAGTTCCTTCACCGGCTCGAACAGGCCCTCCTTGTCGGCCTTGCAGAGGATCAGGAGTTCGTCACCCATGCGGATGCCGTCTCTCTGCTTGAGGTCCTGGTCCAGATCCACCGTGATGGACCCGGTGTCGTCCT
>JABSRK010000102.1:0-7632 GCA_013213915.1 Planctomycetota bacterium | reverse complement strand
CAAGACGAACTCTTCCTTGTCCTTGAACGTGATCACGCGTCCGCGAATGACCACGATCTCTCCGTTCTTGAACTTGTTGAAGACGTCGGCGATGGTGCGGCACTTGAGGGAGGGATTCGAGTCGGAGGGCGGCTGAACGACCCGCACCCAGTCGGCGTCGATCTGCACCTTGTCGTCTCGCTCGACCTGCCCCACGACGAGAATGGTCGCCCCGATGGGCAGGCCGGCCCGGACGTGACTGGTGTCCACGTCGACGAGAATACTCCCGCTCGCATCCTTGAGAGTGACCTCGCTCGCATCCGGAAATCCCGTGACCGTCCCGCGGACGAAGCCATTCTGCTCGTCTCGCGCTGTCTTGGTTACTTCAGCGATCGTCGAAGGCTGGAAGACATTCTGAGCTGCGGCCGGAACCGGGAGCAGCGCCGCGAAGGCGAGAGCCAGAACCACGGGATTGCGAGTGATGGACATGCTCATCTCCTTTTTCGAACAGCCGCTTGCAAGAACTGCGAGGAGCGTTTCGTGAGGCTCTGGTCGCCCGGACGATCCGGTCCGCATTGGGTTCATAGAATAACGACCACGCGGATTGCCTGCCTGTTGGTTCGGCTCCGGCGCGGTGCTGTCACTGAACGATGAGACGGGTCGGCTGGGAGACCCGGAAGCCGGACGCTGTGGCCGGATCGATCAAGCCCATCTGGAAGGACCGGACCATGGGGATCGCGGTGCCCAGGGTGCCCCCCAGGTTGACGAACGGGAAGCCGCTGAAGCTCGGTGTGAACAGGTAGGTGAGCGCGGGATCGGTCAGGTCGATGTTCACGATCTGCCCGTCCGCAAGGGTGAAGCCCCCCGCCGACGCGGGCACCAGCGGAAGCACACCGATGGCGATGTCCCACGGCGCCCCGATCAAGGTGGTGCTGCTCAGGCTGTAGCCGGCCAGGCCGCCAATGGCGACCGTCACCATGGCGGGGGCGGCGCTCGTGCCGAGAACGCCGTTGACCGTGGCGCTGGCCTCCGCCTGGTCCACCTGGAACTCGGGAGCGGTGCCGCACGCGGTGGACAGCACCCTCGCCTTGAACCGATGGGGAGTGATCACGCCGATCCACGGACCGCCGGTCATCAGGGCGTAGTTGGTGGCATCAGGACCGGTGTCCTCGTACGACACCGCCTGGTGCACGGCTACGGGACTGGCGGTCGTGGTCAGCCAGTACGAGACGCCCCCCGTCAAGAGGATCGGGGTGGTCAACGTCGCACCGTCCCACGCGGGCAGGGTCATGGTGCCGTTCCACTGGCCCGTGGCCAGGACAGACCCCGCCGCGTTCGACGGCAACGGCGCGGTCGCCGACTGTTGGACGATGCCGACGGTGCCGCCGGACTGCACCGTCAGGATGCTCGGCGCGAAGTAGAATTCGAC
Source organism: Planctomycetota bacterium (assembly GCA_013213915.1). GTDB lineage: Bacteria > Planctomycetota. Next base: position 6,224 of record JABSRK010000102.1, on the reverse strand, counting down.
GCGCTCCGCAGCGATCGTGGTCGCGGGGGTGAACCGCACGGCGAGGGTGCGAGCGGCCGGAAGGCCCCACGAACCCGTGCTCACTGTGGTCAGGTGATTGACCCCGCCGCAGACTCCCATCTGGGCATGGGCGCGGGGCGCGGCCGCGATCAACACGACAACCAGGGTCAGGACACGTGCCATGAGGCATCTCCCGGGGGACCTCGTCGAACCGCTCTCCAGCGCTCAAGATACTCCTTCCCCCATCCTCCCGCGACCCTATCCCCGGGGGGGTCTGACGATTCGGACCTTGCCGTCCGGACCGTTCTTCCTTGTGATACATCATCTCGATGCCCGAATTGAACGATGGAGTACGTCGTGGTTGATCGCAAGCACATGAAGGCGGCAGGGATCTTCTGGTTGGTGATGCTGACGGGTTGCGGCGGGTCCGAAGTAAGGTCCGACGCGGAGGCACCCAAGAACCGGCCCGAACCGGAGTGCACCTCCCTGCTCGGTCGGCCCCTGTACGCAGGCAAGGTGAACGAGGAACGACTCGCAGCCGTCGATGCCAAGCTGTCCGCCGACCCGGACAATCTCAACCTGCTACTAGAGAAGGGGCTCCTTCTCGAGGACGCACGGCAGTTCACACGCGCCATCGCCCTCTACTCCGCCCGACTCACCAAGGAGCCGGGAAACGTCACCCTGCTACGCAGGCGCGGCCACCGCTACATCAACGTCCGCAAGCACGCAGCGGCCATCGCGGACCTGAAGCGGGCGGCCTCGTTGCACACGTTCGAAAAGGTGCAATCCCTCGGGTACAAGAACAACCTCCACTGGGCTATCTGGTACTACCTGGGGCTCGCCCACGCCCTCGACGGTGACCTCGAGGCCGCGTTGTCCGCGTTCCGCAAGAGCCACACCTACTCCGCCGACAAGACGTCGCTGCTGGCGTCCACCAACTGGATCCACAACCTCCTGCGCCGCCTTGATCGGCCCAAAGAGGCCAGCGAGATCATCGCGCCCGTCAAGGAGGGCATGGGCTACTCGGGCAACTACTACAAGAACATCCTCGTCTACAAGGGGGTGAAGAAGGAGTCCGACGTCTTCAACGAAGCGACCGCGAGGGGCTTCGTTCTCGGCACCATGGGCTACGGGATGGCCAACTGGCGCCGCGCCAACGGCGACGTGGAAGGCGCCGATCGCTTGTTACGCAAGGTCGCCAACGCCATGTCCTGGCATTCCAACGGGGTCATGGCAGCCGAAGCCGAGCTGGCTCGCCGCAAGTAGGACGCGCCCTTCCCGCGACGCTCGAGTTCAGAGGAGCTCGGTGATGACCCGCTCCCAGTAGCGCGGGTCAAGGCGGCCGCTCGCGCGGGCGTAGACGCGCCCGGCGCGGTCAACGACAACCGTGGTCGGGAACACGGCGGCGCGGTAAGTGGCGCGCAGCTCATCCGTCACCTGGATCATGGGGAACCCCAGGGTGCGCTCCTGCGCAAAGGTGGCCACGTCGTCGTCCGGTCCGGATGCGTGAGCCATTCCGAGCACCACGAGCCCACGTGACGCGTACTTCGCGTGCAAACCCTGGAAAACCTTCAGGTCCCCTTCGCAGGAGCCGCACCACTTCGCCCAGAAGTGCAGGACGACCACCTGGCCCCTGAGTCCGGACAGGGTGACCACCTCCCCATCGACCGAGGGAAGTTCGAAGTCGGGGGCGGTGGGACGGGATGCGCAGGCCGCGAGGAGCGCGGCCATGCAAGCCCACCTCAAGGGGTGACCACCGGCAGCGACGTCAGGTAATAGCGAACCGTCAACGGACGGTTCGAGCAGAAGAACACGTGACGTCCGTCCGCCGACCACACCGGCGACGTCTTGGTCTGCCCGTCCTTGGTGAGCTTGCGAGTGGACCCGTCACGTGACACGAGCACGAGATCCTGCTTGCCGCTCGTCTCGACCACCATGGCGAGGGTCTTGCCGTCCGGAGACCAGCCGCTGGATTCCGTCGTCGGCCAGTAGGCCGGACGCACGCGCAGGCGCTGCGTCTTGCCTCCGTCCGCGGAGATCATGCGCACGGTCTCCCGGCGAGACGCCAGGAACGAAATCGTCTTGCCATCCCTCGACCAGCGGGGCTTCTGCCCCACGGCCAGCCTCGTCGGGCTCGCGTCCGCCTTCGCATCGATCACGCACACGCGCCAGCCGGCCGAGTAGGCGATCTTCTTGCCGTCCGGTGAAGGGACCAGCCCCTCGATGAACGAGTTCGACTGCACCAGTCGCTTCACTTCGCCGGTCTTCACGTCAGCGACCATGATGCGCCCGGCCTGGGGGTCGATACGGTGCCAGCTCAGCCGACCGTCCTTCGTCCAGTTGGGCCAGCGCAGATCCAGGCCCTCCAGGTTCGTGACGGGAGTGAGCTCCTTGCCGCCGGGACCCATGATCCAGATGTTGAAGTTGGAGGTCGTGCGCTTGGACGAGAACGCGATCCAGCGTCCGTCGTAGGACCAGTTGGCCTTGTAGTCCCAGATGTCCTTGTCGTCGGTGATCAGCTTGCCCTTGCCGCCCTCGGACGGGACGACCAGCACGTCGGATGAGCCGCTGGAGTAGCTCTTGTAGTAGACGTGGTAGACGATCTGCTTGCCGTCCGGTGAGAAGGACGCCGATCCGACGAGACGATGGCCGTCCGTGACCTGGCGGATCTTCCCCGATTCCAGGTTCTTGACGTGGACCTCACGCCTCCCCCACGGTCCACCGGTGAACACGATCTCGCTGCCGTCCTTGGAGAAGGACGGGTAGTCCTCGCTGTTCCTGGTGCTGGTGATGCGGGTCTGTTCCAGGGTCTCGATGTCGATGGTGAACACGTCCTGATTGCCGTGACGCTCGGACGTGAACACGATCTTGCCTCCGTCCGGATGCCACTTGGGCTCGTAGTCGGACGCCGGGTTCTTGGTGAGCTGCTTGAGCTTCCCCGTCTCCACATCGACGATCCAGAGGTCTAGGTTCCCCGTCCGCCGTGAACTGAACGCCATCCACTTGCCGTCAGGGGAGATGGCGGAGTCGGCTCCACCGCTCGGCTCCTCGTGCACGAGGCGGAACTCCACATCGGCGCGGACCTGGGACTTCGACGCGCGCTCGAGACTGGCGGGGCCAGCGACGGATGACTCCTGTCCCGAAACCCATGTCACCACCAGCAGCAATGAAACGACGCAGGCAACAGCCTTCATGGAAGATCCTCCGAGGTCGGAAAGCCGACAGCACGCCATCGTATCCGACGCCCTCGGCTCGGGGTAGCGCCGCGCCGAGCCGCGCCCCACTCCTTTGCTACGATGCCGCCCCCTCATGCGCATTCTGCTGCTCGGGCTGCTTCTTTCCTCGCCTTCGTTGGCCCAGGACCGTCCCCACGTCGTCTTTCTCGTGGGCGAATCGGAGTACGGATCTCGTGAGACCGTCCCCGCATTCGCGACCGAGATCGGGGAACGACTCGCACTTAAAACGACGGTCCTGCATTCCGACATGGAATCCCAGCGCCTCCCCCGCCTCGACGCCCTCGATGACGCCGATCTCATCGTGTTGGCGCTGCGGTTCCGCAAGGCGAACGCCGCGCAACTGGCGCGCCTCCGCAGGTGGTTTGACGCAGGCCGTCCCGCCATCGCGCTGAGGACGACCAGCCACGCGTTCGCCAAGCACAAGAACTGGTTCCCCCCCATCTTCGGCGGCCACTACAAGGCCCACGCGCCCAACGATGGGGGCACGCGCACCCTTGCCCTGCCCGACGCCGCGGGGCACCCGGTCCTCCGTGGAGTGGACCGGGTCATGGACATGGGGCACGGCGGCACCTGCAACACCCAACCCCTCGCAGAGACGACGACGACGCTCATGCTCGGTCGCACCGGCGACCGACCCTGTGAACCCGTGACCTGGGTCAACCGTTACCGCCCGCGCTCCAGGCTCCTGTACACGTCCCTCGGATCGCGTGCCCACTTCGAGAAGCGCGCCTTCCGCACCATGCTGGCGAACGGAGTGCTCTGGTGCCTCGAGCGCCCGGTGCCCGCCGGCGGTGCCCTCGGCGGTGAAGCGCTACCCGACCCGACGGCGCCGATGCAACCGCCCCCGCCGCCGCAACGCCAGGCCCCAGAGGATGCTTCGGTGCTGTTCGCGAACGGGGCGAGCGACGGCTTGTTGCATTGGGACCCTTCCGCGTCACCGCTGGCGATCCGCGTCGACCAACGCGCACACACCTCCGACGCCGGTCCGAAGTACCGGGAGGCCCGGTGGCCCGTGATCGACGGCGCGCTGGTGGCGCGACCCGGATTCGGCGACGTGATCTCGAAAGACAAGATAGGCCATCACATCCTGCACCTCGACTTCCTCGTGCCCGAGGACCCGGCCTGGGTCCCGGACGACTTCCGGGGCCGCGGCGGCGTCTACCTCGAAGGAAAGGTCGAGGTCGAGATCGCGGACTCTCACGGACGACCGTTGTCGCCCGCGTCATGCGGCGCCATCCGCGGCGTCAAGGCTCCCGACGCGGATGCCGCGCGCCCGGCAGGCGTCTGGCAGTCCCTCGACGTCGCCTACCGGCATGACCCGGGGGAACCGGCCCGCGCCACGGTGTGGCTGAACGGCGTCCGGATTCACCAAGACGTAACCTTGCCGGCACGAACAGTCCTCGGATTTCTGGAGCAGCAAGGCGGCGGGTCTTCGGGGTCGGCAGCCACGCCCGGGACGAACAAGGCGCTCACACGCGGCGTGCTGGGCCCGCTGCGCCTGCAGGCCGACAGCTCCCGAGTGCGGTTTGCAAACGTGTGGGTCAGCCCCCTCGCCGACGTGGACCACGCACGGCTCATCCACGCCTTTGACGAGGATGCGTACGACCGCGGAGAAGAGGTCTATCTCCGGCGGTGCTTCGAGTGCCACGGCGAGGGTTTCAAGCGAGACAACCCCCTCGCGCGAAACTTCATGAAGGACCCGCTCAAGCAAGGTTCGGACCCGCACGCCATGTGGCGCACCCTGACCTACGGCTCGGAGACCATGCCGCCCCAGACGTTCCTCTCACCCCAGGAGCGTTACGACGCGGTCCACTACGTGCGCGAGGAGTTCTTCAAGGACGAGAACCCGACCCAGTACTTCGCGGTGACGGACGCCTATCTCGAAAGCCTCCCCATCGGCATACCGCCGCGGGAGACGGAGAAACCCGCTGGCGTACCCAAGGCGCCGCTGCGGGATTACGGCCCCGCGCTGGCGTCCCAGTTGCAGCAAGGCGTGTCGAGCGCGTTCACCGTACGCGCGGGCCATCACGTCAGCGTCTCCTACGACCTGCACCGTATGGGCGTCGCCGGCGCGTGGTTCGACGCCTTCTTGGACCTCGCCCAGACCCAGCACCTTCTGCATCGCGGCGAGGGACAGGCGAAGGCAGCGGGCCGGCCGCTGCACGGACTCGAGACCTGGGAGTGGGCGCACGGGAAAGGCGAACACTTCGGCGACCCGAAAGGCCATCCGCCCAGGGCGCCCCTGCCATCTTCGATGACCCGATACCTGGGGCACTACTACCACCAGCGCAAGGTGGTGCTCAGCTACGAGATCGATGGGCGGCGCGTGTACGAGATGCCGACCGCGGATCGGAACGGCGATCACGTGGTGATCTCACAGACGCTCCGTATCGAACCAGGCGAACGAGACCTGCTGCTCTGCGTCGGTCGCCGACCAAGAGACCGCAAGGGAACGCACGCCATCCTCCCCCTCGACCTCTCCGTCCGGCCCGGCGTGTGGGAGCAGGACGGCGCGGCGCGCGGACACATCGCCCTCGCCGCGGGCGCCGGCGGAGCCCTCGGCGTCGGACCCTACATCGCCGCCGCAGCCGCCGGCGACCTCACCGACCTGGAATGGGAGATCGACGGTGATCGTCTGCTGCTGCGCCTGCCGTCATCGGACCAGCCGCGCGTGGTCCGCGTCATGCGCCGGGCCGGGAACGGGACGGTGGACCTGGAGCGCTTCAGCAACGCTGTCGATTTGGCGCAACGTCAACCGGTCGCCGACCCCAAGGACCTGACCCACGGCGGCCCGCCCAGGTGGGGGGAGCCCCTGGTCACGACGGGTGACGTGGCCGCGGAATCCGCTAACGGCTACGCCCTCGACCGCATCCGACTGCCGGACCCGAATCCGTTCAACGCATGGCTGCGTCCGTCTTCTCTCGACTTCTTCGCCGACGGCACCTGCGCCCTCACAACGTACGGGGGCGACGTGTGGCTGGTCTCCGG
>JABSRK010000101.1 GCA_013213915.1 Planctomycetota bacterium | reverse complement strand
CCGCACTCGTAGGTGGTATCGCGATCGGGATCGCTACCGCGTGGCGACAGGATGCGGTTGAGCACCGCCACGTTGAGTACGACGAACGCCGCCCCGAAGAGCAACCCGAAGAGGACGTTGGCGTACTGGAACCCCACTGGAATCCACCTCGTGACATCAACAGCGAACAACCGCCTAGGAGCGCTGACGGGGTCCCCGATTCTCTGATGTCGGGGCTCCCCTCGCTGGCCTCGGAAACCGCGGCTTCCACGACCTGCGAAATCTCCTAAACCTCAGCAGCGTCGTGACTTCGGTCTCCCAAAGCCCGAGCGGCCGGATTATAGCAGCGGCCCCCGAACCCTTCCACTGCCGGAATCCCCGTTAATCCAGGGTGTTGGGGCCATTCCTGGCACGAATGCCGCACTCGCAGCGAGGTCCCGACCAAAACGGAGAGCGACGCTTGGAAAACGGCCACGGGTTCATGCGGCATGGTGCCGCATTCACGCCTTCGTCAGCGACGCACCCGGACGGAGGCCCCCTCCAGCACCAGCTCGTATAACTCCTCCACGTCGCTGTTGACCAGCCGAATGCAACCCTCGCTCACCGCCTGTCCGATGGTCTCCGGATCGATGGTCCCATGCGTGCCGTAGCCGGTCGGCCCACCATCCTTGTAGAACCCAAGCCACCGGGAGCCGATCAGGTGTCCCTTCTCGCCGTACGCGTAGCGTCTGCCCGTTTTCGGATCGGTCCAGACCGGCTTTGCCGTCTTGCCCTGCACGGTGAAGGTACCCTCGGGCGTCGACGAGTCCTTGCCGATACCGACGGGAAACCGCTTCACGTACACGCCACCGAGGAGGACATAGATTTCGCAGGAGCTCTTGTCTACGAGCAGCGACACCTTCTCCGTCGGGACCTTCAGGGACTGACCGAGGCGGAGCTTGTTCGGCCGCACCTTGTTGATCGCCTCCAGCATCCCGGCCGTGACATGGGTGCCTCGCTCGGCGTTCATTCGCCGGGCAATCTCCCAGTAGCTGTCGCTCGGCTCCACCTTCACGGTCGTAAACCCGGGACCGGGAGTCGCCGACCAGACCAGACGGGCATTGAGCTTGTCCGCCTCCTTCAGCCAGGCCTCGCGATCCTTCAGCATTGCCCGGGGATGGAGTGCCAGAGAGCTCAGTTGGCGGCGCAGCGCGTCGGCGTCGCCCCCCTTCCGGAGCGCCCCGAGCTTCCTGCGATCTGGCGCCAGGGGATCGTCAGGCGCCGGCATGACCTTCGCGATCTCTGGCTCAGGTGATCTCTTAAGCGACTGTGGCTTCGACTCACCCCGTGGCTTCTCCTGTGTGCTCGGCGGTGTCCGCGCCGAAAGCTCCGGCGTAACCGGATCTTCCTCTGGCCACAGCCACCAGCACAAGACCGTGACGATCGACAAGCCGACCACAAGCGCCCGTCCTCGCGGACGGCGCGACGGCGACGACGCAAACGATGTGCGACGCATCGCATCCTCCCCGGAGCGGTGACCATGCCCAAATCGGCGCCCCCACCCGCGGCCCCAGTATGCCTCAGGACCGGCAAGCCGTCACGAAGTGGCCCAAACGCCATCGACCAGCGCGCCAAAAGACGAGGACCCGTCCGTCGGCGCAAGCCGCGATACGGGTCCTGAGTCCTGGTCTCCACCGCAATGCCGTCGGACAGGACCTGAGAAGCTCAGGGAACCCGAACCCTATCAAGGGGGGAACCCTCGTCCGACTTTGCTGGTCCCCTTGACGGGGCATCAACGCCGTACGGTGCGAGTCGGCTCCCAGATCGGGACCATTGGGTCCAGAGCGTCTGACCCGTTCGCGCGTCCGAACTGCGACGCGGTCACGGCTGCCCTGACGAACATGGCAGATTCCGCGTTTCAGTATACGGGCTGAATCGCGTAATCTTGAGAGATCAAGCGCGGATCGTCGCGTCGATTCGCTGCCTCAGCAGGTCCATCAAGCGCGCCATCTCCCCGTCCACCTGTTCCGACGTGAGCGTCCCTTCCCCGGACCGGAAAGTGAGGCGGATGGTGGGGCTCTTCTTGCCGGGACCGCAGTTCTTTCCGCGGTAGATATCGACAAGCTCCGCCTCTTCCAGCCAGGAAAGCCCAGCCTCCTCAACAAGCGCGGCGATGTCGCCGTAGGGACGGTCCTCGGCCACATCGACGGTGAGGTCTCGCACGACGCCCGGGAACCGAGCGAGGCCCGTAAAGCAGCGCAGGTCGGCGCCCCGCTCTCCGAGCGCGGCGAGGTCGAGTTCGCCGTAGATCGGATCGACCTTGAGACCAGCGTCCTTGAGCAATCGCTTCGACGGACGACCAATCACCCCGATCCGAGCGCCGTCGCACATGATCCCGCCACCGCTACCGGTCTCCAGCCATGGTGAGTCAAGGGGCGAGACTGACAGCGAGAGGCCGAGATGCTCGAGCAGTGACTCCGCCACCCCGCGGGCCGCGCGATAGCCATCGTCCGTAAGCCACGCGATCACCGCGAGATGCGGGACGGCTTCGTCAGCAGACCTGGGAGCGGCACGCACGTTCGATAGCTCGAACAGGCGCACGTCTTCGTTCCCTCGGTCCTGGTTGTGCTTGCGCACAGTGAGCAAGCTCGGCAGCAAGGAGCGACGCAGCGCGCCTTCGCCCTTGCGGACGGGATTACGAACGACGAGCCCCTCGCCCTCGACCAGGAACGCCGCTTCCGACGCGGCGGTCTCGCTGACGAAGTCTGGCGTTACCGTCTCGGTGTAGCCGAGCGCGACCATTCGGTCCTTCACTCGCTCGCGAAGCAACCGCTCCGGATGGTCATGCACAGCCATGATGGGCATCCCCGCCTCGACCGGCAGGTGGTGCAAACCGTAGAGACGGATGACCTCCTCTACGAGGTCGATCTCGCGCGTCAGATCAGCGCGGAACGCCGGCGGCGTCACGGCGAGCGCGTCACCGCCGTCGTCCACGTCGCAGGCAAGGGCGCGGAGGATCGCCACCGCGCGATCACGCGGGACTTCTATTCCGCAGATGCGCGAGACCTCTGACATCCGCAGCGTCACAGGAGACGAGTCGGGACCCGCCCCGCCGACGTCGATGGGATCGGAACGCAGCGTCCCTCCACACAGTTCGAGGATCAGCCGGCAAGCCCGCTCAGATGCCCTGAGGGCCCCCTGCCGGTCGCATCCACGTTCGAAGCGATAGCTCGCGTCCGACGAGAGCTGCAGCCGCCGTGACATGCGACGCACCGTTGGCGCGTCAAAGCTCGCGCTCTCCATCAGGATGCGCTGCGTTCCGGCCCCGACCTCCGTCTCCAAGCCACCCATGACACCGGCAAGCCCGACCGGCGACTCCGCATCGGCGATGACGAGGTCCTCAGTGTCGAGATCGTAGGTGTTGCCGTTGATGGCAACGAGTTTCTCCCCTTTTCGGGCGCGTCGGACCACGAGCCGGGATTCGTTCAGTTTGTCGAGGTCGTATGCGTGGAGAGGCTGATTCAACTCGTGGAGGACGAAGTTCGTCACGTCCACGACGTTGTTGACGGCGCGCATGCCCAGCGCTTCGATCCGTTCGACCAACCAGTCCGGAGACGGTCCGACCTTCACACCGTCGATCACCCGCGCGGTGAACCGGGGGCAACCATGCCCGTCCTCCACGGTGACCGACGTGGCCTCGGACGTGAGCGGCCCGTCGTGCGGCGCGTCGCACTCCGGTTCTTGCGAGGTCTCCCCCGCCAGCGCCGCCACCTCGCGCGCGAGTCCGAGATGACACAACGAGTCTGGACGGTTGCTCGTCACGCCGATCTCGAAGATCACGTCGTCTCCGTGAGGCTCACCCTCTTCGACCTCGGTGCCAGAGAACGTGAGCTTCTCTGCCATCTCTTCAGCGCTGCCGCTCCAGCCAGGGACGTAGGTGCGTATCCAGTTGTAGGAAGCTCTCATGTCGGGCTCGGCTCGGTCGTTGGTGCCTCTGAAAGAGGCCGGAAGGGACAAGGTCTTCTCTTGTCCCGCCTTGGGGGATCACCCCACACTTCCTCAATCGAGCTGCTTGAGGAAACGGACGTCGTTCTCCGTGAAATACCTGATGTCCGGCACCGCGAACTGGCGCATGGCCAGGCGTTCGATGCCGAGGCCGAAGGCGAAGCCGGTCCACTCGTCGGGATCGATACCGACCGATCGGAACACGTTCGGGTCGACCATGCCGCAGCCCCCGATCTCCACCCAACCCTTCTCACCGAAGTGGACGTCCACCTCCGCGCTCGGCTCGGTAAACGGGAAGAAGCTCGGCCGCAAGCGCAGCTCGACGTCGTCGCCAAACAGCGCCTTGAAGAAGATCAGCAGCGTGGTCTTCAGGTCGGCCATGGTAATCCCGCGGTCGACCGCGAGGCCCTCGACCTGGTGAAACATGTAGTGGTGCGTCGCGTCGACGGTGTCCGGGCGGAAGACCCGACCCGGGGCGCAGACGCGGATCGGGGGTGACTCGGCCTCCATCGTGCGGATCTGGACGGTCGACGTCTGGCTCCGCAAAAGGTGAGGCAGCCCGCGAAGATAGAAGTTCTCGCTCTCGTCCCGAGCCGGATGATGGCTGGGAATGTTGAGCGCCTCGAAATTGTGAAACTCGTCCTCGATCTCGGGGCCTTCCGTCACCTCAAACCCGAGGGACGCGAGCACCCGCACCAGGTGCCGCTCGATCTTCGTCAGCGGGTGCAGGGCGCCTACGGCGGGCGCCGTGCCGGGGAGGGTCACGTCGATGGACGAGACCCCACCGGTGGCAGCGCTGACTCCCAGTTCTCCCTGCCGTTGCTCAACGAGTTCTGCGAGCTCCTTCTTGAGCCCGTTGACCGCCTGGCCCACCTGGCCCTTGCGCTCCTTCGGAGCCGTCTTGATCAGGTCGGTCAAGGCCACGAAGCGTCCCTTGCGACCGAGGACCTCCTGGCGCGCCGCCTGCAACGACGCAACGTCCTCGGCGTCGAGGAGTGCCTGGCGGCACGCCTCTCCAACCGTCTGGATAGTCTCGAGGGGGTCCTGAGCCGACATCGGTGTCAACCGGCCTGACGGGCCATGTCGACGAGCGCACTGAATGTTGTCGGATCCTTGATGGCGATGTCGGAGAGTTGCTTCCGATCGATCCCCACCCCGGCCTTCTTGAGGCCAGCCATGAACGCCGAGTAGCTCATCCCTCCGCCACGAGCGGCCGCGTTGATGCGGACGATCCACAGACGGCGGTAGCTCCGCTTCTTGTTGCGGCGGTCCCGGTATGCGTAGTTGCCCGCCCGCATGAGCGTTTCCTTCGCCATGCGGTAGAGCTTGCTCCGAGAGCCGCGGTAGCCCTTTGCGTCCTTGAGGACACGCTTGTGACGGCGATGCCGTGCTGGGGCGCTGGTTGCGCGCATTTGATTTCTCCCTGGAGTGCAGGCCCTCGGGCCCGCGATCCTTATTTTCTTCTCACTCAGTCGGCAAGCAGCATCTTGCGGATGACCTTGGCATCGCCAGCGGAGGCGATCTCGGTCTTACGCAACTTGCGAACGCGCTTGCCGTTGAAAGACGCCATGAGATGGCTCTTGCCGGCGCGCGGCCGCTTGACCTTTCCCTTGGCGGTGAGCTTGAACCTCTTCTTCGCCGATCGATTCGTCTTCTGCTTTGGCATGGTGATCACTCCTAGCGGGCCGCCCCGCTCCTGTCCCCTTTTGACTTACCCTTGCCACCCTCGCCCTTCTTGGTCTGCGGGCTCTTGGACGGCGATAGGATCATGTGCATACGTTTTCCTTCGAGACGGGGAGGGCGTTCCACCTTGGCGACATCAGCCAGTTCCTGGGCAATAGCCTCCAGGATCTTGATGCCGATGTTCGAGTGGACGACCTCGCGGCCTCGGAACAGCACGGTCAACTGAACCTTGTCCCCTGATTCGAGGAAACTCTTGGCGCGCTTGACCTTGACGGCAATGTCGTGAGCGCCGGTCTTCGGCCGAACGCGCACCTCCTTGACATTGACGTTGTGCTGCCTCTTCTTGGACTCGGACTGCTTCTTCTTTTGCTCGTACTTGAACTTGCCGTAGTCCATGATCTGGCAGACCGGCGGGCTCGCGGTGGGACTGATCTCCACCAGATCGAGCTCGGCCTCGCGCGCCATGCGCCGGGCCTCATCGCCCGAAACGACTCCGATCGGCTCACCTTCCGCCCCGACCAGGCGAACCTGCGGGACCCGGATCATGTGATTGATGCGATGCAGTGGCCTGGGCGGTGCAAACCGTCGTCTAAAAGGCCGCCTCAAGACTGCTCACCTGCGTTCGTCATTCTCTCTTCCTTTCCTTTTCACGGAACACAGCGATGACTTCCTCGACGCCGAGGGACCCGAGGTCGTTGTCGGGATGCTCCTTTATCGCCACGGTCCCACTCTCCATTTCGCGCCCGCCGACGACGAGTCGGTACGGGATGCGCTGTAGCCGCGCGTCGCGGATCTTCGCTCCGGTCTTAGCGTTGCTGAAATCCGATTCTGTGCGGAATCCCTCGTCCTGAAAACGCTTTACCACTTCTCTACCGTACTCCACATGGTCGTCGGCGATGGTGATGACACGTGCCTGGACGGGGGCGATCCAGAACGGAAACGCCCCTTTGGTATGCTCGATCAGAATGCCGATGAAACGCTCCAGCGAGCCCAGGATGGCCCGGTGAATCATCACCGGCTGCTGCTCTTGCCCCTCTCTATCGATGTACTTGAGACCGAACCGCTCCGGGAGGTTGAAGTCGAGTTGGATGGTCCCGAGCTGCCACTCTCGACCGATCGCGTCCAGCACGACAAAGTCGATCTTGGGGCCATAGAACGCCCCGTCGCCCTCGTTGAGATCAAACGCGACACCGTTGCTCTCGAGCGCCTCGGTGAGCCCCGCCTCCGCCTCCTCCCAGATCGCGTCGTCGCCCACGGAGTCATCAGGACGGGTGCTGAGGCAGATTTTGAGATCGTCGAACCGGAAGACCCTGTACACCTCCGTGAACATCTCGATCAGGCTCGAGATCTCGCTTTGGATCTGCTCCGGCGAGCAGAAGATGTGGGCGTCGTCCTGCGCGAACGTGCGGACCCGGGTGAGGCCATGGGTAACCCCTGACCTCTCGTAACGGTGCAACCGCCCGAAATCGGCGATCCGAATCGGCAGGTCACGGTACGACCGGAGTTCGTTCGAATAGATGAGCGCGTGCCCCGGGCAGTTCATGGGCTTCACCGCACACTCCGCCCCCTCCACGTCGGTGAAGTACATGTTCTCTTTGTAGTGTTCGTAATGGCCCGACGCGTGCCACAGCGAGATGTCGAACACCTGCGGGGTGATGACCTCCTCGTATCCGTACCGGAGGTACAACTTCCGCATGTAGTCCTGCAGGGCGTTGTAGAGCGTCGCCCCCTTGGGCAGGAAGAACGGCGATGCCGGAGCCACGTCGGAATTGATCATGAACAGGCCCAACTCACGGCCGAGCTTGCGGTGATCGCGATCGCGCGCCTCCTCGAGCCGCGCCAGGTACTGCTTCAGGTCCTTCTTCGACCACCAGGCCGTCCCGTAGATACGCTGGAGCATCTTGTTCTTTTCATCGCCACGCCAATACGCGCCTGCGACGCGCAAGAGGTTGAACGCCTTGACGTAGCCCGTGCTCGGGACGTGCGGCCCGCGGCACAGGTCCTCGAACGCCCCCTCGCCATGCGCGTAGAACGTGACGTCATCATCGGGGTCGAGCCCGTCTATCAACTCAGCCTTGTAGATGTCCTTCTCGCTCCGGGCCTTCGCGAGCTTCTCGTCGCGATCGACGGCGCAGCGGTGGAAGGGAGTGTCACCTTCGATGATCGCCGCCATCTCCGACTCGATCCGCGGCAGATCGTCCGGACCGATGCGATGCTCGAGGTCGATGTCGTAGTAGAAGCCGTCGGCGATCGCCGGCCCGATGGCGAGCCTGGCGTCGGGCCACAGCCGGCAGATGGCGTCGGCCATGATGTGAGCAGCGCTGTGGCGGATGACCTCGTGTCCCGCCTCGGAGTTAGCGGTGACGATCTCGAGTGCGCAGTCGCCAGCGAGGGTAGTGCGGAGATCCCAAATCTGGCCGTCCCCATCCAGGCGGCCACCGACGGTCGCCTTGCCCAGACCGTCTCCGATCTCGTATGCGACCTGCTGTATGGTCACGCCGCGGTCCACCTCGCGGACGGAGCCGTCCGGCAAGGTGACCCGGATCTGTGCTTGCGCAGCTTCCGGCATCGTCGCTCTCGTTGGCTACGGCCGCTTGCGGCCAGATGGCCCCGGATAGCTCAAAGCCTTTCGGGGCTGATGGTTACGCGGTACTGGGACCTGCGATCCAGACATGGTTAGTAACAGGCCACAGGCGGCGCCGTCAAGACGACCGATGGTCGCGGGAGGAGGAACAACCCGGCTCTCAGAGCCCTCTGATGGCCCCAGAGGGGCGCCCGTCGCGCTCGGGGCTCTCCTCAGGATTCGTCAGGTGCGGCCACGTCGAGGCCCAGTTCCTCCCATTGCGACGCATCCGGCCGGCTCGGTGACTGGGTCAAGGGGCAGACGCCGCTGGCCAGTTTGGGGAACGCGATCACGTCCCGCAGGGAGGCCGAGTCCGCCAGCAACATCACGATACGGTCCAGGCCCAGAGCGATCCCGCCGTGCGGCGGAGCACCGTAGTCGAGAGCCCTCAAGAACCAACCGAACTTGTCGGCGGCCTCGGCCTCTGAAATCCCGAGATGCTCGAACACCCGCGCCTGCTCCTCTGGGCGGTGAATCCGGATCGAGCCCGACCCGATCTCGCTGCCGTCGATGACGAGGTCATAGAGATCCGCAGTGATCCCCGACAGGTCCTCTCCGGGCTCGGGGAGCTCTTGCCGCGGCGCCGTGAACATGTGGTGCATCGCCTGCCAGCGATTCTCCTCCGCGTTCCATTGGAACAGTGGGAAATCCGTGACCCACAGGAGGTCGTGCCGGCTCTTGTCAATGAGGTCGCGGGTCTTGCCGAAGTGAAGACGAACCTGCCCGAGGGCGGTGAGCGCCGTGGTCCACGTGCCTGCTCCGAACACCACCAGGTCACCGGCCTTCGCACCCCCACGCTCGGCGATCGCCGCGAACTCGGCCTCGCCGAGGAACTTGGAAATACCGCCCGCCGGTCCCTCGTCGGTCAGCTTCAGCCAGGCGAGGCCCCTGGCGCCGTAGTCCTTCGCGACGGCCTCCGCTTCATCGATCTGCTTGCGCGTGAGCTCTGCCCCGCCCGGCAGCACGAGGCCACGCACGGTCCCTCCGCTCTCTACAGCGCCTCGGAACACCTTGAATTCGGAAGACGAGGCCACATCGGACAGGTCGAAGATCTCGAGTCCGAAGCGCGTGTCGGGCTTGTCGATACCCCAGCGGGTCATGGCGTCCCCGTAGGTCACGCGCGGGAACGGGGCCGACACCTCGTATCCCAGCACCTCCTTGTAGATCGCGACCATGACCTGCTCGATCACCTTGAAGACGTCGTCCTGGCAGACGAACGACATCTCCATGTCGAGCTGCGTGAACTCGGGCTGACGGTCAGCGCGAAGGTCCTCATCGCGGAAGCACTTGCAGATCTGGAAGTAGCGATCGACACCGCACACCATCAGCGTCTGTTTAAACAACTGAGGTGACTGGGGAAGTCCGTACACCTGGCCCATGTGCAGACGCGAAGGCACGATGAAGTCGCGGGCGCCCTCGGGGGATGTCTTCATCAGGATGGGCGTCTCGACGTCCATGAACCCCAGGTCGAAGAACTCCCGACGGATGATGCGGGCCACGTCCGACCGCATCTCCATGGCGCGGAGAACAGGGCGCCGTCGCATGTCGATGAACCGGTACTCCAGCCTCAACTCCTCACGCGTCGTGCTGTCGGGCTCGACTTCGAACGGCGGGACCTTGCTCCGGTTGAGGACTTCCAGGCTCTCGGCATGCAGATCGATGTGGCCCGTAGGCTTCTCCGCGTTCCGGTTCTCCTCCGGGCGGAGTTGCACTGTTCCCACGACCGCGATCACCCATTCCGGCTTGAGTTCGCCGGCTTCAGGAAGCTGCCCGGGGTCGGCGATCACCTGGGTGAAGCCGTAGCGATCTCGCAACTCCACGAACATGACCCCTCCGTGGTCACGAATGGTGTCGACCCATCCGTTCAGGACCACCCGTTCACCGGCGTGATCGGACCGGAGCTCTCCACAGGTATGGGTGCGCTGGTTTTCCATGGCGAGCCAGGATAGCGCCGCCCACCCCTCACTCCAGTGCGATCCGCCAGAGCTCGTCCGAGTCGTGACCGCGATAGACGTAGAGGTGCCGCTCCCCCGCTGTTTCCGTGATCCAGATGCGCCGCCCGTGGACCGACGCCGCGTCCGGCAGATGGTCCGCCAGCCGCCGCGCGGAGCCGGTCCGAAGATCGATCACACCCATGTCCCGGCTGCCACCTCCGAGGACGAGATGAACGCGGCGGGTTTCGGGGTCGAGCGCCGCCATGCCGCCATCCGCGGCTGCGGCGAAGGGCAGCCGCTCCCCGACCCTCCACTCCAGGGATTCCGTCGTGAGGCGTGCCCACCGATCGCCCGAGATGAGGACGAGGCCGCCCTGGTCGGACAGAAGCTCGATGTCGTATGCCATCCCGCCCGGTACCGCGCGGGGCATCCTGCAGATCGACTCCCAGGCTTTACCTCCCGGGCGCCAGGACCACACGGTGCGTGCCTCGGGACGCAGGATCGCCCACATCCGTCCGTCGTGCCAGCACAGCGCGGTGTTGCCGGAAGGCTGCATCGGCAGCCTCGGCCCTTGCGTCACCAGCATCTCGTGGAGGCC
>JABSRK010000100.1 GCA_013213915.1 Planctomycetota bacterium | reverse complement strand
GCTGACCCCGCCTCGGTCGGGACATTAGAGCCCTGGCTGACCGAGCGATACTGCCTCTATGCGCGTGATCGGCGCGGGGACCTGTGGCGAGGCGAGATCGACCACGCGCCGTGGCCGCTGCAGCCGGCGGAGGCAGAACTCGAGATCGATGGCCTCACCGATGGGTGGGGCATCTCCCTCCCCAGTCGGTCGCCCGTGCTGCACTTCGCGCGGCGCCTGGATGTTCGGGCCTGGCGTCTCATTCGTATACCGTAGAGGCTTGGGAGTTTCCTGATGCGACAACTGCTGGCCACGCTCGTTGCGCTGTCCATACCCCTCGCCGCGCAGCCCCTCGCGACGGAGCGCGTTGCGGTCGCCGTCCTGACGCCCCCATCCGGCGCGCTGCTCTGCCCGACGAACACGGCCGCGAACGCGACCGCCGTCCTCGACCTTTCGGCGAGCAACGGATACCTGTCCCTGTGTGCCCTGGATCGCGTCGAGTTCACGCTCGGCGTCGCGGTCATCGACGGGCCAGGCAACGATCTGTGCGTGATCGAGGAGAACAGCAGCGTCACCGAGCCCTACGGCGTCGAGGTCTCAGCGGATGGCACCACGTGGTTCAACGTTCCGGGACCGTACGCGGGCAACCACAACGGCGACGCAGGCATTGACATCCAGGGCATTGGTCCGGCATTTGTCCAGTACGTCGCGCTCATCGACCGGTCGGGGGTGGTGGTCGGCTCCACTCCCGGTCCGGACTTCGACGCCATCTACGCAATCCACTACCTCCCGCCGATGTTCGCCGGTAACACCGTGCATGCGTACCCGGACCGGCTGCTCGCCTACGCTCCCGGAACCAGTGCCTCCAACCAGTTCGCCAATCCGTCGGAGGCCCTCGGTCCCCCCGATGCCGCCCTCACACAGACGTTGAACGGGACGACGTTCCTCAACATCTTCTCGGGCTTCGTCGCTCTGCCCGCGGGGTCGAGCCTGGTCCTGTTCTTCAGCCAGGACTACGTCGTCGACGGCGCCGGACCGGACCTCGCGAGCCACGAGTACTTCAGCCCCGAGAACCAGTTCTTCGTGGAAGCGTCCGACGACGGATGGTCGTGGATGCCCATGGCGCTCTCTGGCAACCTGTCGCCGACCCACGGCACCGGCGCCGTGCAGACCGCCAACATCCGTGGCTGGGATCTGGCCGGTACGGGGCTTGCGCAAGCGGACCATTTCCGGATCGTGTCGACATCGACGACGACGACGGGCGCGACTCCCGGTCCCGACTTCGATGCGCTCGAGGCGCTCAACTCGGCTCCCAAACCCCGCCAACTCAGCATCAGCGGGACGGTCGCTCCCGGATCGACGTTCACCCTCGGGCTGTTTGCCGTCGCCCACGGCGGCGAGCAATACGCGGTGCTCCCCAGCGGCACACCGCCGCTGCCACTCGGTGGCGGCGTCACCGTCGGTCCCGGCGTGGAATGGCGCCTGCCGCTGACGGACCCGCTCCTCACGTACGCCGCCTACGACACCACCTCCAGCGCATGGTTCGCCAACCTGTTCGGCCAGCTCACGTGGGCGACCGCGATGGGGCAGGCAACCGTGACCGTCCCCAATCTCCCGGCTCTGTCGGGCGCCGAGGTCTGGTGGCACGCGGGGTTCGTCCCCGTAGGAGCGACCCAGGCCAACGGGACGACCAATCTGCTCTGGACCCGGATCGAATAGGGCCGCCCGCGGGCACCTTCCGCTTCGAACGGTCCTCTGGCACGCTGAACGGTGGAGGTAGACCGATGGCGCTGACCCGTGACGAGGCCTGGGTTCAACTGTGCGAGTGGACGGAGGGGGCCGCGCTACGCACGCACGCGCGCGCGGTCGAGGTCGTCATGCGAGCAGCGGCGCACCGGTATGGATCCGGCGGCAGCGACGAGGAGGCCTGGGGTATCGCCGGCATGCTCCACGACGCGGACTACGAAAAGTGGCCAGAGGACCACCCGAACCGCATCGTCGCGTGGCTCCGCGACCGCGGCGAGGAGAACATCGCGCACGCGGTGTCGGCGCACTACACGAAGTGGAACGTCCCGTACGAATCCCTGCTCGACAAGGCCTTGCTCGCGTGTGACGAGTTGACCGGGTTCATCGGAGCGTGCTGCCTCGTTCGCCCCGACGGCGTACATTCGCTCAAGCCAAAGAGCGTCAAGAAGAAGCTCAAAGACCTGAAGTTCGCGGCCAAGGTCGAGCGAGACGAGGTCACCACCGGCGCTGAGCTGCTCGGAGCCGACCTGGGCGAACACATACAGTTCATCGTGGACGCCCTGAAGCCACATGCCGCGGAACTCGGATTGGATGGCACCCAGGGAGCTCGTTCCGCTGAAGGTTGAACGCGCGCTGCGTCCCTCAGTTCGAGAGCCAATCAAGAACTCGAGGCCCGAACCGTTCGTGCTCCTTCAGGAACGCATCGTGCCCGAAGAGGCTCGGCAAGATCTCGAAGCGCACCTCGCGACCGTGACTCTCCAACAGATGGGCTAGGTGCTGCTGCTCGGACGGCGGGATGAGCATGTCACGATCGACACCGATGATCATCGACGGGCAACGAATACGCAGCACGCCATCGGCGTACAGATCAAAGCCAGCGCCCAGGTCCATGAGGTCCATGCAGCGAGAGAGCAGCAGGTAGCAATTCGCGTCGAACACGTTCGCGAAGCGCTCTCCCTGGTGCGCGAGATACCGTTCGACCTCGTAGGTGAGACTCTGCGGCGTGAACGGCCCCTCAGGGTCGGGATTCCAGTCGAACCGCTGGTTGAACTCGTCCCGTGATCGGTAGCAGATCGTCCCGAATTCGCGAGCAACTGCGAGTCCGCGAAACGGCCCCTTGCCGGACTCGTAGCGCCCGCCGTTGAAATCCGGGTCGTTGAGGATCGCATTGCGACCCACGCGGCGCAGCGCCACCGTCCCCGGAGTTGTCTTCCCGGTCGCCGAGATGGCCACGATCCGCCCGACCCGGTCGGGGAACACCGCGGCGAACTGCAGAACTTGCATGCCGCCCAGGCTCGACCCCACGATCGCGTGCACCCGATCGAGCCCGAGGTGATCGAGCAGCAACGCATGGCAGCGAGCCTGATCCGCTGGCGTGATCTGCGGGAAGTCGCGTCCCCACTGGCGTCCCGCCTGCTCGTTTTCGCTGATGGGGGAAGTCGTGCCAAACGGGGCCCCGAGAATCGCCCCGGCCACGACACGCCACTTGTCCGTGTCGATCCAGCGGCCGGGACCCACCATGGCTTCCCACCATCCTGGCGTCGGGTCGGCGTCGCTGCTCGTCACGTGCGCGGACGCGGACAACGCGGGCATGATCACGACGGTGCGGTCTCCGGGCGCGTTCACGTCGCCCCACTGCTCGAACGTGATACCGACCCCTGGCAAGGACCCGCCGAGCGCCAGCGGGAACTCCCCGTCGATGCGAATGTGACCTGCTTCAGGCATGGCGTCTGATAGCCGGTCGCCACCGTCGCTGCAAGTCCGAAGCCATCGGCTCCCTCCCCCATGGGGATACTCCGCCCGCCGTTGCCACCGGCGGGCCTGGTGGTGGTGTCGGCCAGCTCGGGCTCGCCTTGGACGCTGCACAGATCCCCGTTCCCACGCCAACAGGGCGCCCCTCACCATGCTCATCGCCCCGGCGTCACTCGCCCTACCAATCCCGTTCGGCCACGAGGCCACCGGCGCATTCAGCATCGGCTTCTACATCGACCCGACGGTCGTCAACCTCGTCGGCGGGTCGACGGTGTGCGGCCAGGTCAACGGATTCGATCCCGCCAGCGCCCGGTTGTACGCGAGCAATGCGGTGGCGGTGACATTCGGACACTGAACCAGGTCGTCACTGCGGTCGACGTCCACCCTCGCGATTCGCGACTACTTCTGGCGCTGCTTCAGCCATCGCTCCCACGCCTTCACGTCGGCTCCGAAGTCCTTCCGCGTGAGCCTGCGGAGCGCTCCCGTGTAAGAACCTCGTTCGACCGAGGTGCCGACGACCGTCACGTCGAGGACCACCCCTTCGGTGACGATGTCGACGATCGGGTCAGCGATGACGGCGGCCTGCGCGATCTCGACGTCGAAGTCCTTCACGTAGGCCTTCTGCGTCGTGACCGCGATGTGAGCACGGACGCCGCCACCCCCAGCGGCGAGCGCCTTGAGCGCACCGACTAGTGGCGCCACGCCCTGCTCCATCCCAAGCTCAGCCAGCGCCTCGGCCGCGGTCATACGAACCCGCTGCTTCGGGTTGGCGAGGTTCTTGGCGAATAGGCGAGCGAAGACCGGGTCGTTCGTGACCTTGAGACTACGAACGGCTTCCCGGCGTACGGCCGATGCCGGGTCCAGGAGGGCGCGTTTGTAGAGCGGGTTGATCCGCTCAGGGTGGCTACGATGCCTTGCCAGGACACGCGCTGCCAGCCAGCGCACGCCTGCGTTCTTGTGCTTCAGTCCCTTCAGCGCCGGCCGCAACGTCTCGGTCGGATCAAGGACCTTGACCTTGTGCCAGGCGATCATGGCTGTCGTCAGGTCCTTGGCCGCGTGCTTCGCGAACAGGTTTTGCACGAACCGGCGGCGCTCGCGGGGCTTTGTTCCCTCTTCGGCGGCATCGAGTCGCCACGTGCTCGCGATCTTCACGATCAGGTCGCGCGCAGGGCGCGAATCGGGATCCACGCGGAAGACTGCTTCGAGTTGAGCCTTCGCGCCGGAGAGCAGTCCTTGCTCCATGCACCACCGCGCCAGCGCCACGTGCCCTTGGGTGAAGCCCGGCAGGACGTCCCTGGCTTGCCCGGCGTAGGCAGCACGAAGTCGAGCGGCCTCGTCTTGCGACACCTGGCCGTCGAGCGTCTCGTCAGCAACGTCACGGGAGCCGAATACGGTCACCACCGTGCTCGTCGCTCCCGCTCGTGTCACGCGGCCCTCGAGGCGAGAACCGTCCTTGAACTGAATGAGCGTCTGCGCGGGAAGCGCAGTCGCGATCGCCATCGTCAACACGCAAGAGATGCGGCCAGACATTCTGCTCCTTCGGGCCCATTCAGGCCTCGATCGGGACGCCGCCACTCTCACGTCCAGCGCCCAGAACTGACAATCTACCATCGCCGCTCCGGAATCCCGGTCGGATCCGCGGAAGTGACGGTGGGCAGCCCATCCAGTAACGCAAAACGTTTGTCCGCGCGAATCCGCACGTATCATGTCCCCATGGACGCCACGGTCCTCGACAACATAGATATCGTCCTCGTGGAGCCGCGCGGCCCTCGCAACGTCGGGTCGGTCGCGCGCGCGCTCAAGAACTTCGGCATGAGCGGTCTCGTGGTCGTGAATGGCCCGCGCCTGAACCATCAGGAGGCCACGGCCATGGCCGTCAACGCGGGTGATCTGCTTCGTAGCGCCCGCACTCCAGAGAACCTCTCTGAGGCCATTGCCGACGCCACGTTCGTCGTCGCGACGACCGCCAAGCGGCGCTATCGACTGCCGACCCTGCGGCCGCGTGAAGCCGGGGAACGCATCGTCGAGCAGGCCGCTCGTGGACGGGTGGCCATCCTCTTCGGTCGCGAGGACCACGGGCTCGACGACGCCGAACTGCGGCTTGCCCACGAGACGATCGCCATTGAGACGGCCCCCGACTGTCGCGCGCTCAACATCAGTCAGGCGGTCCTCCTTGTAGCGTACGAAGTCTGGCTCGCCGCCGGGACGCGGGGCGCCGTCGCGGAGAGCGGCGCCGGCCGTCTTATCACGACAGATATGCGCGACCGACTCGAGACCGAACTGCTGGGCGCGCTGGAGGATGTCGGGATCATGCACGATGGCAACGACGTTGCGTGCGAGCAGTCCATCCAGCGGCTAATGACGCTGGGCCCCATGCAGACACGTGATGCCCGCGTGCTATTCGCCCTCGCGCGGCGGATCCGGCGGCTGATGCAGAGCCTGGACAGCTCTGACTCCTAGCGTCGCTCCCGCGATGGGATGATGGCTCAGAACGCTATCAAGGCCTGGATGTAGAACGCGAGGGCAACATCCTTGTCGGGCTCACCGTCGAGACCCGTGCCGCTGAAGAAGTAATACTGCGACATGTCTCGAGCGGTGCTCTCCGGAAAGAAGAGCGACAGGTTGGCCGAGAAGCGGATGTAGTCCTTGTAGTCATAGGCGCCGAACAGGTCGAGTTCGTAGCCAAAGACCCCGGTGCCCCATCCCTCGTCGTCAGCGGTGATCGCCATGACGCCCGCGACCCCGACCTCGAGACGTTCGGCAGGAGCGATGGAGATCGCAGCCTTGATGATGTGGATGTTCGTGAGCGGGATGAGGTCCATGTTGCCGTAGCGACCGCCGCCCGCGTGGTACGGCTTGTCGTACCTCTCCCTGGCGGCCACGGGCCGGTCGAAGTGACGGTTGATGAACAGCGGCTGGAACCCGATGTGGGTGGTCGGGAATCCGGTAGCGGTGCCTGAGTTCTTGCTGCCGCCGCCCGCGTAGTAATACGACAGCGACACGATGGGCTGCAGGTCATCCGACTGGACCCAGTAGTTCAAGAGAAGCTCGGTCGACCACCCGTGAATCGACTGCTCGTCCAGCCCTCCCGACACCAAATCATCCACACCGTTGTTTCCGGTCTGGAACGCCGCTTCGGCGTTGATCTGGAGCAGGCCGCCCAAAAGCTCGATCTCGCTCCAGAGGAGGCGACCGCCCATCGTCCAGAAATGGCCCAGAATCGGCGGCGTGAGCGCGCCATCGAAAGCAAGGGCCGTGGTCCGGGTCACGAACGCGTCCGTGAAGTTCGACCGTGCGTCGAAATACAACGCGTAGAAATCGATGGTGGTCTTGGACGTCTCGCTCGGTGCCCAGCTCCCATAGAGACCCGCGAGCCAGTCCTCGTCAAAATCGTCCGCCGGGAACGTGACGGCCAGCTCGGTGTCGGACTGGGCTTCCTTGAAGTAGAAGCCCGAGAGGCGGAACCTGGGCTGCCCCCAGGTCATCAGCAGGCCGTCATGAACGGTCCCATCGTAGAAGCTGTTATTGCCAAAAATGAACTCGTTGCTGTCGTCCTCCGGGAGGATCACCTCCTGGCGGCCGACCTTCAGGTACAGGCCGTCGCCGAGGACATGGTCGAACGACATGAACCCCTGGTAAAGCCCGACCTGTTCGAACGGCTCCTTGAAGATCGTGAACTCGGTCGGGACGGGAACACCCCCAGGGCCGGTGAATGAGAAATACGTGTTGTTGGCAAACGTGCCGACTGCCTGGAACTCGGTCAGCGCCGTGACCCTGGTGCGGTCCTCGTTCATGCCGCGCACGATGACGGCGCCGAAACCGAGCCTGAAGCGTCCGTTGAACCGCGTCCCTTCGTCGTCGAGGCCATCCTCACCGCCATTGAAGTCGACGTTCTGGGCCCGGTACTCGAACCTCGACCGGAACAAGCCGGAGAAGATCAACCCGCCCTCGAGCGCGTCGAAGACAGAGTAGTTGATGCTCGCGTCCGTGCTCCCGGGCGGAGGACGCCGGTAGAACTTGCTCTTGCGGGCGACGATCTCGTCGACGTACGTCTCGAGCTTCTTCTTGACCTCGGCGGCGAGCCTCGTGTCGAGGCGCTCCTTGAGATCGGAGATGTCTTTCTCGAAGTCCGTCCGTTGCTTCGCGAGGGCCCCCTTGAGCTCAGCCAGCTCGGCCTTGAGGCGCTCAACCTCTGTCTGCGCAAGAGCGCTCGGCGCGCTGATGACGAACATGAGCGCAGCGATCGGCAAGGCGATCCAGCTTCTCATCGAATCCCGCTCCCTTCGGAATGCGGAGCAGCATGCAGCCACCAATAGCCGGTGTCAAGAAGTGTGGGGTCCACAAGTCGTGGCTGACAGTGGGTTTGCTCGGCATTTAGCCCACTGCTAAAATGGGGTGGACCGGTAATTCGGTGCACACGGCTGCGCCGGACGGACCGATCCTCACGGCCCCGTCATGAGTGACGATTTTAAGGGAACGGTCTTTAACGGCCGGTACACCATCCTGGAGCGCATTGGCGCTGGCGGTATGGCCACCGTCTATCGCGCGCACGACGAGAAGTCCTCCAGTTTTGTCGCGGTCAAGATCCTCTCCCGCGAGTTCCTCGACCAGAACCCGAAGGAAGCCGAGCGCAATCTCCGGCGCTTCAAGCGTGAAGCAGAGATCCTGCGCATCCTGGAGAGCAACACTTACGTAGTCGGCTTCGTCGAGCACTCCTGCTCTGAGGGTGGCGATTGGTTCATCGCCATGGAGTTGCTGGAAGGCGAGCAGCTCAGCTACTTCATCCGACGCGGCAAAGACGTGCTGCCTACCCACACGCTGCTGCACTACGGTCTGCACTTGGTCCAGGGGTTGAAGGGGATCCACGAAAAGCAGATCCTCCATCGCGACCTCGCGCCCGACAACATCGTGCTCGTAAAAGACGCAGATGGCATCCGGGTGCCCCGGTTCCTCGACTTCGGAATCGGAAAGTCAATCGGAGGTGAGCTCGACCAGGTGACCGAGATGCTCACCATCATGGGGAAGCCCCAGTACTTCTCCCCCGAGCAAGCCCGGGGTATGGACCTGACTCCCGCGAGTGACGTGTATGCGCTCGGCGTCGTGCTCTACCAGATGGTCACCGGGCACGTCCCCCTGGAGCTCCGTGGCATTCCGGACTTCAAGAAGATCCAGAAGGATCCGCCGATCCCGATCGCCAACTACCGCGAAGGGCAGCGGATTCCACCGGAGTTGCAGAGCGTCATCATGCGGTGCCTCGCGAAGACCCCGGAGGACCGCCCGCTCCTCGACGAGGTCCTTGAGGTGGTGGAGGCCGTGCGTGAGCGCGCCAACGCGGGCGAGGTGTTCCAAGACGCCACAACGACGCCCGACTACACCACGCCCGTGCCCCTACGTACCGAGAGCGAGACAGGGACCAAGGACGGCTACTTCTTCTTCCCGGAGGAGACACCCCCCACCGAGCTGGTCGAAGGTGACACGGTCAACCGATACGTCATCAAACAGCTGGTCGGACGTGGCGGGATGGGCGCCGTGTACGAAGCCTGGGATCCCGATCTTCGGCGGAAGGTCGCGCTGAAGGTCGCAACCCAGATCGAGGAGGAAAAGGCGAAGAAGCGCGTGCTCAACGAGGCGCGCGCGTCAGCCGCGTTGCGCTGCGAGAACATCGTCACGATCTACGACGTCGGGACCGACGGAGGAACCCCGTTCATCTCGATGGAGTTCGTGGAGGGGAAGACCCTCGCTCAGGTCATCGAAGAGGAGGGCGCGCTCTCGGGGCAACGGTTCTGGGAGATCGCCAGCGGTCTGTGCGAGGGCCTCTCGTTGGCCCACGACCGCGACGAGCCGGTCATTCACCGGGACATGAAACCGGCAAACGTCCTCGTCCACCGCCACGTCGCGAAAATCACAGACTTCGGAATCGCGAAGGTGACCAGGCGCTCGACGGGGGCCCAGGGACAGGAGACCGGAGGTCACGACGTCGGCGGCGGTACCGCCGCCACGATGAGCCCCGAGCAGATCAACGATCAGCCCGTAGACAACCGGTCTGACCTCTACAGCCTCGGCTGCGTCCTCTACATGATGGCGACGGGCCGCGGTCCGTTCCAGGGCAACCAGATCGCGATCGTCTATCAGCACTGCAACGCAGAGCCGGCACCGCCATCGAAGATCGCGACGGAGATCTCCCCTGAGCTCGATCGCATCATCTTGAAGCTGCTGGCGAAGGAACCAGAGGAGCGCCACCAGAACGCCGCCGAAGTCCTCGACGATCTGCGGGCCGTGTTCGCCCCCGACGAGATCCCGTCGCGTGCGTGGTATCGATCCCCAGTGGCGATGGTCGCAGCCGTGGCGCTCGTGGTCGCGACGATCGCGGTCATCCAGATCCTCACTCCCGACCCATCCCCCATCGTCAGAAACCCCTTCGGCATCCGTTTCGTCAGGGCCGATAACTTCGAGCCAGGCGCCACCTACTACGTCCGGGAAGACGCCGTGAACGTCACGGTCGTTGGCCAGGAAGGCACGGTGTTCGACTCGACGGTGCGTGCCGAAGGCGAAGAAGTGGAAGACGCCGAGAGCACCCTCGGCGCCGAACCACTCATCCATGAGATCCAGCTTCACTCCAACAAGTCAGACGCGGCGACGACATACGATGTGACGCTGCTCGCACGCGAAGACGCGGCGGAGCCGTTCTCATTCACGGTCATCCACGACCCCACGCCGCCGCAGCGCACGGTGATCACGCACGGCGGCCACAGAGAGCCGCTCGGTCAGACTGTCCGCGCGATGCACGGCAGCGATGTCGTTTTCGAGATTGTCGACGAGGAGAGCGGATTTCGCGACGGCTCGGGCGGCCGCATCACCCGCTGGCGGAGCGACGAAGGCGAGTCATTGGAAAGTGTCTGGGCCCGCCAGCCGGACCCGGCCAATCCCGACAGTTGGACCCTCGAGGTCACCGACCTCACCGGCCGTCAGTTCAACAGCGAAGTCAAGATCGTGCGCATGGTGCCGCGCCTGCGCAACCCGCCTGGACTGCTGCGCACCAACCGAGAATCGTTACGCCTGACGCTCGATCTCACCTGCCCCCCCTTCGATCTCACGGCGACACCCTTGGCGGATGGAGACGTGACCGCGTCCATGGGAACGGTAGCCACGCCGGTCAAACGCACAGACTCCCGCTATACGGTCGACCTGACGCTTCCACCCATCGGTGAGGCGGCTGTCCGGACACACTCCGTCGCCTTCGACTTCAGAGGCCAGCCCATGCCCGAGTCGGTCGAGATCGTTCACGACCCGGTCGCGCCGGCGCTGCAGGTCACGTACAGCCCGGTGGGCGAAGAGGCT
>JABSRK010000010.1 GCA_013213915.1 Planctomycetota bacterium | reverse complement strand
AGGGTGCCGCCGTCGATGGAGAACGGCTGGTCGAGGACATGCACCCGTCCGATGCGTTCGAAGTTGCGAAAACCACGCTGCCGCGAGATCAGGCGGCCCACCTCGGCCTTGAGGTGGGCGACAGCGTCTTGGTTGGTCGCGATGGCCGCCTCATCCGTGTCCCCGGCGAGGTCGAGCGCGGCCGCGACACCTGCAGGATCGGGGACGAGGAGCACACCGAGCGTCTTCTGCCCGTGCCCGACGATGACCGCCTCGTTGATGGATGGGGAGGAGCAGAGTTCAGCTTCGAGTGGTTCCGGCTCGACGTTCTCACCGCTGCGGAGGACGATCGTGTCCTTGGCGCGTCCGGTGATCACGACATCGCCCTCGGACGAAAGCATCCCGACGTCGCCGGTGTCGAGCCATCCGTCACCAGGAAGCGCTGTCTCCGTGGCGCCCGTGTTTTGGAAATACCCTTGCATGATCTGTGGACCGCGCGCCTGGATGACGCCGCGTTTGCATGGGCCGAGGTCCTCGCCGTCGTCATCGACAATGCGGACTTCCGTCATCGGAACCGGCTTGCCGATCGTCCCCAGGACATTGCGTTCACGAGTGCGAAGGCAGATCACGGGACTTGACTCGGTGAGCCCGTATCCGTTCAGCAGCAAGACACCGGCACGGGTGAGGAACTCGTCGACATGTGCCGGTAGGGGCCCGCCGCCGGAAACCGCGGATTCGATGCGACCGCCCAATGCGGCTCGGAGTTTCCTGTACACGAGAGCGTCCGCTATCTTGTGGGGGATCCACGTGACCGCTTGGGTCAACGCGTGGCCGAACCGTTCGACGTGACCGGGGCGTGATATCTCGCCGCCGGTGATGCGGTGCCCATGGCGCTTGCGTGCGGCGGTGGCGTAGGCCTTGCTCCCGGCCAGGACACCGTTCACGAGAGCTCGCACGGGGCCGGGCTTCTTCTCCAGCGTACCCATGAGGTTGACGTAGAACGATTCCCAGAGCCGCGGGACCCCGCAGACGAACTGAGGACGGACCTTGCGGAAGTCGTCCTTCAAGGTCCACTTGTTGCTGTAGTGGAGTTCGACCCCCTGGTCGAGAACGACGTACTCCACGGCGCGTTCGAAGCTGTGCCACGAGGGTAGGAACGAGAGAAATCGCTGGTGGAGTCGGAATCCGATCATGTCCGGCAGGGAGACGATGTTGTGGGCGATGTTCTCGTGGGTGAGCATCACCCCCTTCGGGTTGCCTGTGGTCCCCGACGTGTAGATGATCGTCGCGAGGGTGTTGGGGTCGATGGCCGATGCTCGCTGGGCGATCTCCTCGGGGTTGTTCTCGAGGCGCTTCTTGCCGAGCTCAATGACGTCCTCGAAACCGTGTGTTCCTTCCGGCGCGTCGCCTTTGAGGACGACGACCCACGCGAGTTCGTCGCGTGATTTCCCGAGCTTCTCGACGTGGGCCCCCGATTCGACGATCGCGGCTTTGCAACGTGCGTGGCTGACGCAGAACGCGATCTCTTTCGCGGAAGCGTCGCCGCCGCGGGGGACGTCAACGGCACCGATGGAAAGCAGCGCGAGATCCGAGATGAGCCAGAGATCCGAGTTCTCGGCGATGAGGCCGACGTGGTCGCCCGCGTGACATCCGAGTTCGAGTAATCCGGCAGCGAACAGATCGACGACGTGCCACAACTCGTCGTAGGTCAGGCGTTCGTGATGGCACGACCGGTTACCCACGAGCGCGAGCTCGCTTCCACGGGACTTTGCGGCGCGCCGCAACCGTCCGGGAATGCCGCCTCGTTGCGTGATCTGGCTCTGGTAGTCGCTCGTGATGGTCGTTCTCCTGAGGGGGCCTCGTGCCCGCTCCCTACCACGGGATACGTTCGGCTCACGTGTTACCTTTGGCCGCGATGCGGAGCGCTCCTATTCTCACGAGGTGGAATCGGCGTGCAAGGTGATCTGGTCACTGCGCGGCTGAGGATCCGGGTGGTCTTGCCCATGGGACTGGCGGTCTTTGCCGTGGGACTGCTGGGGGCGTGGATCGAGACGGACGCTGAACCGCTGAACCTGGAGCCCTACCTCAGCGGCCCCGCCCCAGCGGGGCTGTTGGTTCACGATAGCGTCCCCGAGTCCGTACGTGACGCGTTCTTCGGCATGGGCGCCCTCCCGCGAGGCCTGTTGGCGGCCGGGGTCGCGCTCATGCTCTTCATGGTCCTCGAGGGCGTCGTGCGCCGGACCTGGGATCATCCGAACGAGGTCGCGGCCCTGTTGCCTGCGACCGTTTTTGCGATTCTTCCGGCACAAATCGCGTTTCAACGCGTCGCGGGTGGGGCGACCCTCCTGGCGGGGTTGCTCACGCTGCTGCTCGGATGCTGGCTCGCCTTGTCGAGACAACGGGCGCTGGCGGTCGTGGGCGCCGTAGTCGTGGTGGCGGCGGCCGCCGTTCACCCGGCGATGGTGGTCCTGGTTCCCGCTGTCATCCCATGCCTGTGGCTGGGTAGCGGGGGTTCGGTGGTCAGAACAGCTGCCGGAGCTTCGGCCGTTGCAGCCGGTACCCTCCTGTGTGTGCTTGTCAGCGGCGCCATCACTCAGCCCGCGATCAGCGAAACCGTAGCGTCGGAGCGGTCCAGCTGGGCGCTGGAGTTGCTGGGCGCCGCGCCGGCAATCGCGTTCTGGTCACATCCGCGCGATCTTCTTCCGACCGGTTTCGAAGCCGTGCGGGGCGACGTCTGGCCGGTCGCTACCGGGGTGGCTCTGTGGGGACTCCTCCTCGCCTGGGCGATACTGACGACGGGAGTTGTCAGGAGCGCGGTCGTCGCCGGACTCGCTGCGCTTGCGGGCGCCGCGCCGTTTGTCGTGCCCGCGTGGATTCCGGGCGACCGCGCCGTTGCTGTGCTACCTGTGCTCTTGGCGGTCGTGTTGCTTGCGCACACCCTGTCCGTGGTCCGCGGTCCGCATTTCCGTGGCGTCGGGATCCTGCTGGCGCTTGTCATTGCGGGGCTGGGATTGTGGAGCAGCCGTGGAACACACGGCGGTCTGGAGACGCGTCGGCACGTCTTCATGCCCGAGAAGGCGGAGCTTGGTTTCGTCCCGTTGCTCGAAGAAGACCCGGCTCGTCTTGTCCTCTTCGGGCTGGACGTCCTGGAGCAGGACAGGGACGCGTACGCGGCCGGTCAGCCGCGCGGCGCCAAGCCGTCGTGGCGCATCGCGGCGGGGACCGTCGCCAAGCAGAGGCTGAACGTCCCGGGGCCGCCTGTCCTCGACAAGAAGCGGCTCAATCACCTCGCGTCGTGGTTACGCGTTGCGATCGATGCCAAGGATGACGGTTCGGAAGCCGAACTGCTGGACAAGCTCGACGGGCTCGACCTGAAGATCATCGAGATGTCCCGTGAGCGGCGCTCCGGGGCGCCGGGGGAGTGGTACGCGTCGGTGCAGGTCAGATTGCAGGAGCTCATCCCGGAGGCTCAGGAGGTGCTGTACGCGCTCCGGCAGGGCGAGGTTCGCCATCCACGGTTTCGCAAGTTCCTCTACAACTTCGGGCTTCTCGTTCGTGAGTGCGCGCGTTGGGCGACCGAGGTCGGCGATCTTCACTACTCGGTCCCCTTGCGCGAAGTGCTCGTGCAGTTGACTGAGGGACAGCAGCGCGACCACCATCGCGCACGTGCGATCCTGGGGCTCGAACTTCTGGAGATGAAGCGCGTCGGCGAGGCGAAGGAGCACCTGGCGGCGGCGGCCGAGCATCTCAAGCGGACCGATGTCCTCGGCGCCGTTGTGCAGGGGGCCCTCGCGAGCACACTCATTGCCGAGGGCAGCAAGAAGCGGGCGCTCGAGGGTCTGTCGCAGGCCTGGTCTGGTCTGTCGACGGCGGTGGCGGGGGGCATGCTCCGGTTGGCGCAGCCCGCGTCTCGCGACTATTGGCTGCTTTCGGAGCTGCTCCTGGCGCGGTTCGAGCTGGCCAAGGAAGTCGACCCGGCGTTGGAGGATCAGGCGTTGAAGGACGTGATGGCGGCCCTCGTGCCCACCATCGACAGTAGCGTCCGTCGCGTGCCGGCGCTCGCCTTCTGGGGGCGCCTCAAGTACCTCCAGGGGGACCTGGCGGCCGCACGGGCGGCCCTTTCGGAGATGCGCCAGATCAAACCCGCCAGCTTCGGAGAGCGGGGGAGCGGGGCTCGGGGTCACTTCGACGTCCCCCGCTTCCGCCTGGCCGGGCTCCGCACGCTCGCCGAGGTGCTCGATCCGGCTACTGACGCCTCACTTCTGCGGGAAATCGAGCAGGAGATCCACGCGTTGGATCGCTACTGATCCCTCGCGCCTTGTGCGGCTCCCTTCGCAGTGCATAATCTTCGGAGCGCGTCGCGGCGGCGACGTGTTTTCCGCATGCCCAAGCGCGAAGATCTGTCGTCCATCCTGGTGCTCGGGAGCGGGCCGATCGTCATCGGTCAGGCCTGCGAGTTCGACTATTCCGGCACCCAGGCGATCAAGGCGCTGAAGGAGGAGGGCTACCGGGTCGTCCTGGTGAACTCGAACCCAGCGACGATCATGACCGACCCGGAGATGGCGGACGCCACGTACGTCGAGCCGATCACCGCCGAGTTCGTGGCCAAGGTCATCGCTGAGGAGAAGCCGGACGCCGTCCTCCCGACCCTCGGTGGGCAGACCGCCCTGAACATCGCGATCGAGCTTTCCGAGAGCGGCGTCCTCGACGAGCACGGCGTCGAGATGATTGGTGCGACGGCCGAGGTCATTCATCGGGCGGAGGATCGCAGCGCCTTCAAGGCGACCATGGAGGAGTGCGGACTCGAAGTCCCGCGTTCCGGCCTCGCCTACACGCTTGATGAGGCGCGCTCCATCCGTGAGGACATCGGTCTCCCGTGCGTCATCCGTCCGGCATTCACGCTGGGCGGGTCCGGCGGCGGCATCGCCTACAACCAGGAGGAGTTCGATCAGATTGCCGCGCGTGGCATCGAGCTCTCGCCTATTAGCGAGATCCTCATAGAGGAATCGGTCATCGGGTGGAAGGAGTTCGAACTCGAGGTGATGCGCGACAAGAAGGACAACGTCGTCATCATCTGCAGCATCGAGAACATCGACCCCATGGGCGTGCACACAGGCGACAGCGTTACGGTCGCCCCGGCGCAGACACTGACGGATCGCGAGTACCAGATGATGCGCGACGCTGCGATTCGCATTATCCGTGCGATCGGCGTCGAGACAGGCGGCAGCAACGTCCAGTTCGCGACGGATCCCGAGACCGGACACCTCGTGGTCATTGAGATGAACCCGCGTGTGTCCCGCTCGTCGGCGCTGGCTTCGAAGGCGACCGGGTTTCCCATCGCGAAGATCGCCGCCAAGCTGGCCGTTGGCTACACACTCGACGAACTCAAGAACGACATTACGCGCGAGACGCCAGCGTGCTTCGAGCCCTCTATCGACTACTGCGTCGTAAAGATCCCGAAGTGGGCGTTCCAGAAGTTCCCCGATTCCGACCAGACGTTGACGACGCAGATGAAGTCCGTCGGTGAGGTCATGGCGATTGGCCGGACGTTCAAGGAGGCCTTCCAGAAGGCGTACCGCAGCTTGGAGGTGGGGCGTGACGGTTTCGGCCTCGACGCAAGTGATCCCCTGCTGACCGGAGAGAGAGTCAATCTTGATGCCATTCGCCGACGTCTCGCCGTCCCGAACGAGCAGCGTTTTGACCAGGTGCGTCAGGCGATCCACAACGGAATGGGCCTGGACGAGATCAACCGGATCACCGGCATCGACCCCTGGTTCCTCGCCAACTTCCAGGAGCTGGCCGAGGTTGACAGGATATTGGTGGAGAAAGAGGGGCTGGACGATCTTGACGAGCCCACGCTGCGCGAATTGAAGCGGTACGGCTATTCAGACAGCCAGATCGCCCGCGCGACCAGCGCGGACGAAGCGTCGGTGCGTGCGCGGCGGAAGGAACTGGGCGTTCTTCCCACCTACAAGCTCGTCGATACCTGCGCAGCGGAGTTTGAGGCTTATACGCCGTACTTCTACTCCACGTACGAGGAAGAGGACGAGGTTGAGCGCACCGAGCGCAAGAAGATCATGATCCTCGGCTCGGGCCCCAACCGCATCGGCCAGGGGATCGAGTTCGATTACTGCTGTGTCCATGCGTCCTACGCGCTGCGCGAGGCCGGGTACGAGACCATCATGGTGAACTCGAACCCGGAGACGGTGTCCACGGACTACGACACCTCGGATCGCCTGTATTTCGAGCCGCTGACCCACGAAGACGTCCTCAACATCTACGAAAAGGAGCGTCCGGAGGGGGTCATCGTCCAATTCGGTGGTCAGACTCCGCTCAACCTCGCGACCGGTCTCGAGGCCGCTGGGGTGAAGATCGTCGGTACCAGCCCCGATTCGATTGATCGCGCGGAGGATCGTGAGCGGTTCAAGGACATCGTCGACAAACTGGGCCTGCTGCAGCCTCCAAACGGCATCGCATTCGATCTGGAAGGCGCACAGGAGGCTGCTCGTCGCATTGGCTATCCGGTGCTCGTGCGCCCGTCGTACGTCCTGGGCGGGCGCGCCATGGAGATAGTCTTCGATGAATCGTCACTGGCTCGATACATGACGCATGCCGTCGAGGCTTCGCCAGAAAAGCCGGTGCTTGTCGACAAATATCTAGAACATGCGATCGAAGTCGATGTCGATGTCGTGAGCGACGGTGACATGGCTGTTATCGGTGGCGTCATGGAGCACATCGAGGAAGCCGGCGTCCATAGCGGTGACTCGTGCTGCGTTCTACCTCCCCACACGCTTTCGGATGCTCTGCAGGACAATATCCGCGCCGCCGCCAAGTCGCTCGCGTTCGAACTCGACGTGAAGGGACTGATGAACGTCCAGTTTGCGATCAAGGCGACAGATGTCTACGTCATCGAGGTGAATCCGCGCGCTTCCCGTACCGTGCCCTTCGTGTCGAAGTCGGTCGGTGTGCCGCTCGCGAAGATCGCGGCCCGTGTCATGGTGGGAGAGAACCTGGTCGACCTCGGATTCACGGACGAGGTCGTTCCGGACCACATGGCGGTCAAGAACCCGGTATTCCCGTTCCACAAATTCCCGGGATGCGACATCATCCTGGGCCCGGAGATGCGCTCGACGGGCGAATCGATGGGAATCGACCTTTCGATCGGGTCGGCGTTCTTGAAGGCTCATATCAGCGCGGGCAACGACCTGCCCCTCGAGGGACTCGTCTTTGTCTCGGTGAAGGACGCAGACAAGCGTGACATCGTCGCTCTCGCCCAGCGTCTCGACCGGCTTGGGCTCGAACTCGTCGCGACCGAAGGCACGTGGAAGATCCTCGAGCGCCACGGTATTCCGGCCACGAGCGTCAAGAAGATCGCCGAAGGACGTCCGAACATCACGGATTACATGAAGAACCGTGAGATCCGCCTCGTCATCAACACGCCGTCGGGCAAGGGGCCGCGTACGGATGAGGCGAACATCCGCGGGCTCGCCGTCGCCCAGGGGATCCCCTGCATTACTACGCTCGCGGGGGCGGCGACTGCTATCTCCGCCATCGAGGCGGCGTCGAGGGGTGGCATTGGCGTCACCCCGCTCCAGCGCTACCACGAGCGCCTTGCGGCGCGGCTATAGCAGCCGCCTGCGCACCGCCGAATGCTCGACGGTCAGCGCTCGTCGATTTTCGGCTTGAAGACGCGAAGTTCAGTGGTGATCGGACGCCACCACGATTCGGGGGTGTCGTCGCGCTTGCCGAGGTTGATGCGCTTGATCTGGATCTTCGGGTTCATCGCCTCCACGTCCTTGTGGAAGTCGATGAAGTCCTTGAACTTGTACCCGTTCTTCTGGAGCCAGGTGATGGTGACGGGGTGCACCTCGAAGACGTCGCTCCGGGCGAAGCGGCGCGCCGTACCCTGCTGGATCCTCATGTACTCCAGGATGTTCAGTTTCTGCGCCACGCTGATAGCCGGAGTCTGAGGATCGGAGACGTCCTCGGTGCGCGCCTTGCCGAGGTCTTCAACCGCCTGCGCGATCTGCAGGCTGTTCTTCTTGATCTTGAAGAGCTTCTTCTGCGCAGAGCTGCGGTCCTTATCGACCTTCTTTCCCTGGACGTAGCTCAAGTATGCGTAGGTCCCGCCCGCCACCAGGTCCATGAGGATCAGGAGGAGGACGAGTGTCTTGAGTCCGCCACCTGGCCCCTTGCCGCTTGCCTCAGCGTCGCCATCCTTCGTTCTGGTGATGCGTGGCAGTGCCATGGTTAGTATCCCCGCTCGAAGTTGAGGGAAGAACTGGTGATCTCCGACTCAGGGCCCAGCGATTTGGTATCCCCGCCCTTGTAGTTCGTGACGCTGGCCAGCTTCGGCATTTCGAGGTTCAGGAAGTCCCTCGCCACGGTCACGGCTTCGCGCGGAACGCGCATGGACCAGACGATCTTGACGTCGGAGACGTCGAGCTTATCGATCTTGTAGATGACCTTCTTCTCGTTGCGCAGTCGATTCATGACGCCAACCCATGCTTCGAGTCGTACGAGGGCGCTGCTCGCGATGTTCTCGGGAGCGTCTTCGCCGCTGCCGCCTCGTGGGTCGACGCCATAGTGATTGCTGAGATGGGTGGAGATCTTGTTCAACTCGCTCGTCACCCTGTTGACGCGCTTTGTGGGTTCGCCATTCGCGAGGCTCTCCGAGAAGGCCTCTGCTTCCCTCGCTGTCTTGTAGTGGAGGTACTTAATCTGGCCTTTTTGCACGATATCCAGGATCTGCTGGTCGTATACGGACCTGCTCTGTTCGGCGAGGAACTCGATGTCCCTCTGCATTGAGTCGATGCGCTTCAACTCGATGATCGCGAGAAACGCGAGCAGCACGAGAATGAGTGCCGATGCGAAGAGCAGCGGATTGCGTACGCGATCAAACTTGCGTGCGTATGCGAACTCCTCTTGCCGAAACTCAAGGCCGACGGGGTCGTGTTCTAGCGCCTTGAGGGCGAGCCCCATCGCTGGGCCGGCGTACATACCAGCGGAGGTGTCGACGCGGTGATCGCCGCCGGACAGGACGTCGAGTGGTTTGACCCCAACGCCGAAGGCCTCGCGCAGCGCGCTCTCGAAGTCCGAGGCTCCGGATGCGGGGCCGGTCAGCCACATGCCCTGGAGGCGTCCCTCGACGTGAACGGAGGAGAGGGTCCGCCGAACCTCGTTGATGATGCGTCGCGTGAATTCCGATTGCTTGTCGCGGATGATGTCGGTCTTCAGTTCGGTCGCCGTGAGCGCGGTCGATGGCTCCTGGGACTCGACTTCCCCTGCGGTGGTGAAGGGCGCATCGGCCTCCAGTAGCGACCGCGTCATGGACCGCGCTTCTTCCGGCGCGATGCCGAGGTCATTTGAAAGAGTGCGTGCCAGCGTCTCTGTGCCGATGCGCATGGAGCGGATCATGCGCAGCGTTTCGCCCTCCGTTACCACGACCGTGGTCGTGAATTCACCGAGGTCGAGGATGACGTTGACCCCGGTATCGTCCGGATCGTCACACGCGAGGTCGGGGAGAAGGCGTGTCAGCGAGTAAAGCGCCGTCGCCCCGAGATCGACCTGCGTCGGTTCGATACCCACCCTGCCGAGCATAGCGAGACGCTTCTTCAACACGTCCTTCTGTACGGCGAAGATCAGGATGCGGCTACGCGGACCCGTCTCGGACACTTTATAGAACCCTACGATGACCTCATCGATGTTCGCCGACGGGAGGTGGCTTTCCGACTCGAACTTGATGACCTTCCGGATCTGCTCCGCGTCGGTGAACGGAATTACGATCTCGCGGATCACCGCCTCGTGGGCTGGGAGGCCGAGGACGATCTGTTCCTTCTTGGCCCTTGTCGCGCGGAAGGCAGCTCGTGCGGCAGTGCCGACCTGCTCCGCGTTGCGGTCACCCAGCTCGTCGGTCTCGATCGGTACGGACGCGGCGCCGAGCAGCTTGTATTTCTTGTCCGTGCCGTCCAGTTCGACGACGCGGACCTCGGTCTCGGTGATCTCGATGCCGGTTGCTCGGGCCATCGTGTCCTTTCCCGATGTCAGCAGCGCGGCGGAGCTTGCGCCTTCCCGCCGCCCGGAGTTATCTCAAATCCACGGTCGGCACGCCACCCCGCGCCGATCCGTTGTCAGTGGCTACTTCGTCTTCGCGGCCCGTTCGATCAGGGCGCCGGCTTCCTGGAGCGTGGTGCCGGTCTTCTTGCAGTAGCGTTCGAGAAGGCCGAACTCCTCCAGCTTGGTGAGGACCCGGGCCTCGCACTCAAGCTTGTTGGCCTCGTCGGTTGCCCTGAACAGGAAGGGCCTCTTGATCTCCACGATCTGCCATGCTTGCGACTTGGTGAGGCCGTAACTGTCCTGCCAGAGTTGCAGTGTGTTCTCCTGCCATTGGTGCAGGATTCGAACCTCGTCCTGTTCCCCGGCGGCGACCTGGTTGGCGCTGCCAATCCACCAGCCGCCGAAGCCGATCACGGTTATCACGAGGATCGTCGCTGCCACCTTGTTCAGCATTCCCAGAGTCGAAAACCGACGCATGGGTGCCGGCTCGCTGAGAACGTGATCGGCGATACGATCGGCGAGGCCGACCGGTGTCTCATGGCGATCCATCTGTTGGAACGCGCGGTGGATCTTGTGCAATGAACGCTGCTCGTGAGCAGCAGCGGAGTCGCGCGATGTGTAGTCGTTGAGGCTCGCCTCCTCCTCAGGTGTGAGGAGGCCATCGATCTCGCGATTGACGAGCTTCTCGAAATCTTCGCGGTTCATAGTCTTCTCCTGGGACGCCCTATGCGCCGAGGTGGCGGCGTTCGAGTTCGATCTTGAGTTTGGCGCGGGCACGGAAGAGACGGCTCTCGACGGTACCCTTGGAGATTCTCAGCACGGCGCTGATCTCCTCGTACTGGAGCCCTTCAAGCTCGCGCAGTACCAAAATGGTCCTGAACTTCTCGGGGAGGTGTCCCATGGCCATGCGCACTTCGGCGCGTAGGTCCTTATTGTGCAGGCCCTGATCGGGACTGTCGGCGCCGTCAGCCAGTGGCAACGCGCCGAAGTCCCCCACCTGCAACGCGCGATCCTGGCGCCTCTTCTTCAGCCAGTCTGTCGCCGCGTTGACCGCGACCCGGTACAACCAGGTGTAGAACGCTGAGTCCTCGCGGAAGGTGTCGAGCTTCCGGTAGACCTTGAAGAAGACCTCCTGCGTGACGTCCTCGGCCTCCGTCTGGGAGCGCACGAGGTTGCGGACCAGCCCGTATACCCGCGGGGTGTACATCTCGACCAACTGACGGAAGCTGTCCTGGTCCCCGTCACGGGACCGGCGGAGAAGCTCCCTGTCGGTCGAGGTCTGTGCCACCGGCCGCCTCCGGGCTCTGAGCGCTGGTCTTGCGAGTGCCACCATGAGGAATACCTACCGATGCCCCTTGGACGGCGGCAGGAACGGGAATCTTCCCCGATCCCTCAAGTCATTGTTCTTAATGATCTTACGGCTATGGACGCCGGATCAGAACAGGTGCCCCATCTTCGACTTCTTCGTCTCCAGGTAGCGACGATTGTTGTCGTTGGGGGAGATGATCAGCGGGATCTGCTCGACGATTTCCAAACCATAGCCCGCCAAGGCGTTGCGCTTGGTCGGGTTGTTGGTGAGGAGGCGAATCTGACGAATGCCGAGGTCGAAGAGGATGCTGGCGCCCGTCCCGTAGTTGCGCTGGTCCGGTCGGAACCCGAGGGCCTGATTCGCCTCGACGGTGTCGAGCCCCTGGTCCTGAAGCGCGTAGGCCTTGAGCTTGTTGATGAGGCCGATGCCCCGACCTTCCTGGCGCATGTAGAGGACAAATCCTCGAGGTTCCTTTCCGACCATGCGCAGAGCGGCGTCGAGTTGGGGGCCACAGTCGCAGCGTTCGGAGTGGAAGATGTCGCCCGTGAGGCATTCGGAGTGGACGCGTCCCACGATCGACTCGGCCTGGCCCGGAACGGGTAGGGGGTCGTCGGCAATTTCGATGCCCCGTGTGAGAGCGATGTGCTCGCGGTCGTCGTACGGTGATGTGTACACCGTCAACTGGAACTCTCCGAACGGCGTGGGCATGGTGATCGTCGGTCCACGGGTGACGAGCCGTTCGGTTTGCCGCCGGTGCGCGATCAGGTCGGCGATCGTCCCCATCTTGATCTGATGCTTCTCTGCGAACGCCCGGAGATCCGGAAGGCGGGCCATGGATCCGTCTTCGTTGAGGATCTCCATAATCACGGCTGCTTCGCGCATGCCCGCGAGGCGGCAAAGGTCGATGCTGCCTTCGGTGTGCCCGGGACGTACCAGGGTGCCTCCCCGGCGCGCGCGCAGCGGGTGCACGTGCCCCGGTTTGCGGATCTCCGAGGGCGAGGCGTCCGGTCCGGATGCGACCTGGATCGTCCGGGCTCGGTCGAATGCGGAGGTCCCGGTGGTGACGCCCGTGGCAGCTTCGATCGTGACAGTGAACGCACAAGTGTTACTTGAGCGGTTGGCGGCATCGATGCCCTGCAGCTCAAGTCCGAGCTGTTCTGTGATCTCCGCCGAAAGTGACAGGCAGAGTTCGCCCCGCGCCTCGCGCAGAAGGAAGTTGACCTTCTCTGGCGTGACGGCCTCCGCGGCGAAGACCAGATCACCCTCGTTCTCGCGGTCCTCGTCATCGATGAGGATGACCATTCGGCCGCCTTTGAGCTCATCGAGAAGCTCCGGGATGGGGCTGATGCCCTCGTCCGTGCGATCTGCCATGCCGCCATGCTATCAACGGGCGGCGTGAGGAGCTTGAGAACAGACCTAATGTCCCCTGCCATCGGGGGTTATTGAGCGTTACTCTGTCGGCGATGACACGGAACGAGCCTCATTCACGCGCTCGCGCCCCCGACAGGGTGCGGAGCGTCACCGGTACCGTGACGCGGGTCCAGTCCCGCCACGCGCGGGTCGCCTTCGACAACGGTCAACAGACGCGGTGCGCGCTCCGTAAGACGCTTTTTCGCGAAGAGGATCAGTTCACCAAGCCCGTGGCCGTGGGAGACCGGGTACGTGCGACCGTGTTTGGCCCGCGGGACGCCGTAGTCGAAGAGGTCCTGCCGCGACGCGGGTACCTGGCGCGCCTACAGGCCGAGACCGGCAAGGAGCAGATCCTGGTCGCAAACGTCGATCAGGTCCTCATCACGGTCGCGCTGGCAGAACCCTCATTCCGTCCTCGCATCGCGGACCGCATCCTCGTCGCCGCCGAGCGTGGGGGCTTCGATGGCATCATCGCATTGACCAAGACCGATCTGATCGATGATCGCGGACCGTTCGACGAAATGGCGTGTCTCTGGCGCGGTCTCGGCTATCACACGCTCTTCACATCGACCGTCACTGGGGAAGGGATGGACGAGCTCAGGGAGATCCTCGTTGGGAGCACGACGGTGCTTGCTGGGCAGTCGGGTGTCGGCAAGTCGAGCCTCTTGAACACGATAGAGCCTGGCCTCGCGTTGCGCGCTCAGACCGTGAGCGACAAGTGGGGCAAGGGGCGACATACGACGACCGCGTCGGAGCTCATCTCGCTCGAGGTGGGCGGCTTTGTTGTGGATACGCCCGGTATCCGTTCATGGGGAATCGTTGGGCTCGAGCCCTCGGACATCGCAATCTTTTTTCGCGATCTCGCGCCGTTTGTCGATGCTTGCAAATACAACGAGTGCACCCACGACCACGAGCCTGAGTGCGCGGTCAAGGACGCCGTTGGTGGGGGACAGATTGACGAGCGGCGCTACGAGAGCTACCTGCGCATCATCATGGGCATGGAAGAAGAGGACTAGCCCGACGTGGCTGGCGGCTGAGACTTCATCGCGTGTTCTGGTTTCTGTCCAACATCATCGCGATCTTCGGTTCGTTAGTGATCCTCGGCATCGCTGTCTGGTTGGACCCTGATCCCCGGGGCTACGGCACCCACGAACAACTCGGGCTCGCACCCTGCGACTTCATGGTGAAGCACGGCTATCCGTGCCCGTCGTGTGGACTGACGACGTCGTTCGCGAACATGGCTGAACTCAACGTCGCGGCAGCGTCCAGGGCCAACCCCGCCGGCGTGTTGCTGTTTCTGGTGACTCTGTCGATGCCGTTGTGGTTCGGCTACGCGCTGTGGACGCGGACCGACCCGTTCCGTTTCGCGACCCATCGGATCGGGCGCTGGGTGCTGCCAGCAGTCGTCTTGTTGTTGGTGATCTGCTGGATCGTCAGGACGGGTTGACCGGTTCCCAACTCACCACGCGGTAGACCGCGCCCTCGAAAGCGAACCGGTCGTTGCCCTTCAGCGCTCGTAGTAGCGTCTTGATCACGTGCGATGGGGCGCGCAGCGTCTCGGTGCGCTCGTATTGCTGCGGCGTCCCGAGAGCCGACATCGGCGGCCACGGTGCGACACCGTCGGCAGGTACACCAGGCGCTCTTTTGCACCGCAGGTTTATCGCGCGTGGTGTCCACGGATCGACGAGGCCTTTCATCAGGCCAAGCAGACGTACGGCCTCGGCCTCTGGCACCGTCATGACCTGCTGCCCCTTGCCCACGTCGATCGTGATTTTGAACCCGCCTTCGGTCGCCGTTTTGGGGAACTGCGCCGCCGCGGCGAGGGCCTCGTCCACGGCTCGCACCGGAACACGATGACGCTCGAGAGATGCATCACTCACGGACTTGCGCCTATACGTTACGCCGTTGCCGCGCAATGACGCCAGGACCGGTCCGCCCTGAGCCGCACGTGGGTCATCCGCCG
Organism: Planctomycetota bacterium; assembly: GCA_013213915.1. Classification (GTDB taxonomy): domain Bacteria; phylum Planctomycetota. The sequence continues at coordinate 14,105 of JABSRK010000010.1, read as the reverse complement.
GATAAGCGATCTCGACGAGGACGTGGGTGGCCTTGCGCGGCCGGTTGGCTCCGATGGGGGATCGGCCTCCGGTGCGTTTTCCTAACGAATCGGCGCCGCCGTCGATGAGCTTGTTTTGCGTCTTCAGGCGTTCGTTCGCTGGAGATGAGATCCAGACGAGGAGCGCGACGAGAGCACCTACGAAGGCGACCGCGACGAGGATGATGCGGATCATGGGCTGCCAGATGCTCCTGCCGAAGTCTCGTCCGTGGCCGTCGGCTTCTCGGGCGGTCTGAAATCGAACAAGGTCGATTGCTTGGGTCCAAGGCTCAGAGAGACGCTCCGGACGATGCCAGGGTGTCCCTGGAGATTGGCCACGAGCCTGTGCCGGGGAACGTCCAGGATCGTAGGCGAATGGAGTGTGGATCGCTATGTGACGATCGCGTCAGGGTAGGACGGCCACGATGGCGGGCGAGGTGGCCTCGCTCGACGTGAGATTGAAGCCTTGACCGAGGAAGGCGGTTCCCGGAAGCAGCCCGTTCCAGTTCCACTGGTAGCTCGCGACGCCGTTTGCGTCAGCGACCATCTGCCACTGGGGGACGTTGAAACTGGCCCATGTGCCAGGGTCTGTCGGATCGGGGAACACGGTCACGAACCCCTGGACATTCGGCGCTTGCCAGGCGAATGGGCCAGGCAGGCGAGGCGCGCTGACGACGAGTTGTACGATCTCGCCAGGCGTGAGATTCCGCACCTCGCAACGTCCGAAACCCCCGGCGGTGCTCGAGCCCGCGGTCGGGTCAGTACGCATCACAGGGTGAGGCGCTTCAACGGTGAGCGAGATTGCGTCCAGGGGCGGCGGCGCGCCGAGCCCGAAGAGCGAGGGCTCCACGGGTTGCCCACCCGCCAGCCACGTCGCTCCGCCGCCCGCCGTGGTTACGACCCTGCCCCGGAACGAATTGCTCGTGCTTCTGCTGCACAGGAGGAGTTCGCCGGAGTTGGCAGGATCCAGCGTGATGCCACAGACGTCCACGACCGACGTGGCGCCGGATCCTGTCGCCTGATTGAAGACCTGCACCGCTTGCGCCTTCGTGAGTGCAATCACCGCCTCGGTTGCGCCGGGATCGAGGCGAAACACGGTTTGCTCATCCAGGATCGCCGCGCCGCCGTTCTGCGAGCTGAGGGACGGGCTGGTCGTGAGCTCGTCATCCGCGAACGAGAACCACAGCGCGCCGCCTGGCCCCTCTGCGAACGCGTCGACATCGATCGCCGACGTTTGCGTCGCGACCTCGAAGAAGCCCTCGACGTAGAGCACGTCGATGCCCCCGTGGCCATCGAATGAGAACACGTCGCCGTCCTTGAGCGCGCCGCCACCCGCGAGCGGCGTCGTGACCGATGTGGACATCAGCCAGCTCGCCAGACCGCCCCCGGTGTTGCGGATGTGAAGGGCGTCGATGTCGGAGGGCGCGTCGTCGTACACGCCGTTGCCATCACGATCGCCGAACAGGACGCGCCAGGCCTCGACCGGGATGAAGGGTGCGGTGCCGCCCCCCGGACGAAGGCGCTGCAGTTCGCTCTTCGTCAGTTCATACGGGAGGCCGGGGAGGTCGTACGCAAGGGAGTAGACGAGATCCTGAGCGGCGACCGAGGCGACGGACAGGAACAGGACGGTCAGGGTGCGGGTCATCAACAGGGCTCCGTCGCGCGCCACTGGGCCCGGGCGAGGGGCGGTGGGAGGTTAGCCGTTGACGGGGGGCGGCAAGGCGTCGAAGTGCTGGAACAGCGATCTCGATGTGGGGTTCCTCAGCCCGTCGTGTGGGCGATGGGCCGGGTCAACTTTCTGGAGAGGGAGTACCCGACGTGTGGGAGGGAGAAGCTTTGCAGGAACGACGCGCGGCAACCGATCATGCCGCAGCAAACGGCATGTCCCGTGGTCGCAACGCGGAATCCGAACGCGAGAAATGTTGCCGATGCGTCGGGGAAGGGACAAAAGGAGAGCCCCGTTCCGACCGGCTCGGTCATTTGTCGTCGTCGGGCTTCTTGGGCGGGTCCTTCGGCGCTTCTGCGGGAGGCCAGTAGGACTGCTTCTTCAACCCGTAGATCACTTCGTTGGGCTCGCGCTTGATGTCCGCCTTCGCGCGCAGGTCGTCGAGCCAGGCGTCGGCCAGCTTGGTCATGTACTCGTCTTCCACCCAGTCCCAGTAGCGCGGGTCCTTCCAATCGACATCCCGTCGGCTGGGTTCGAGGACCTCGTCGAGCTTGAGTACGTGCCAACCGAAGCGGCTCTTGATCGGCTCCGACATGTCGCCGACCTTCTCGAGGCCCCATGCGGCCTTCTGGAATGCCGGATCGACGGGTCCTCCCCATTGCTTGATGGGCTGGGCGAGCCGCCCCTTGCCCCGGGCAGTGATCGCGTCGTCGCTATAGGTCTCCGCGATCCAGCCGAAGTCGAGGCCCTCGACGAGCTTCTCGTGCAAGACTCGGATCTTCTTCTCCGCTTTCTCCTCCAGGCCTGGGATGGGGAGGTCGGTCTCCGCGTCCGTCGTGCGCACCAGGACGTGGCTGACCTTCTTGGTCTTTCCGAGGAAGAACGACTTGTTGGCCTCGATGAACTGCATGACCTCGGCTTCGCTCGGCTTCTCACCGACGACTCGTTCGTGGGCGAGGATGCGACGCTTGCGCTCCATCTCGCGCTCGGTCGAGGTCCCCTTGATCCTGCAGATCTGCTCCCAGGTGAAGGGCGGTGGGTGCTTGACTCGCTGTTCTTGCGCCCACTGGTTGATTTCCCTCTCGGTGACCTCTTTACCGGCCTTCTTCAATTCGTTCATGATCAGGGTGCGATCGATCATCTGCTCACGTCCGTCGATGAGGCCGCCGAGCTTCGCGAGACCGATCAAGAAGTCGAGCGACTCGCCCGCGGTCACGTACATCTCGTGACCATCGGACTTGTCGGTGATCTGCGCGACGAGCCCCGGCAACGGCCCCGGGTTCGCGCCGCGGATGCGGGTCTCGTAGCCCTGCATCGTCTGACGGATCCAGAATTGCAGCAACATCTGGTTCGTCTGCTCGTGACGCTGATCGACAGCGATGTTCTGGCGCTTCCAGAAGATCTCCTTCCAGCCACGCTGCGTGCGTGCCTGGCGGCGCAGGTGCTTCATGGAGATCTTGCCGTCCTTCTCCATTTCCTCGACCGTGCGGGTCGTCGCTGATTGTTCGAGCATGACGCGGATCTCGTCGTTGAGCGCCTCCGCGGTGACCTCGATTTCCTGCTTCACGACCTCGCGGTCGACGATCTTCGCGAGGACGAGGCTGTTCACGCCAGCGCTGAAGTTCTGCGTCAGCACGAACTCGAGCAAGCCGCTTGCCGGCACCGATGTGCCGTTGACCGTCGCGATGGGAGTCGTCGGCAGCGCTGGCTCGAACTTCAGAGGTGGCAGCTCCGGTACCTCTTGGACCGTGGGCGCGGGTTGAGCTGCGACGGGAGCCGGGTCACCAATCTTGCCCGGCTCGTTGACCTCGGCCTTGTCTCTGTCCGGGGAGTCCGGGTTGGCCAGATCCAGGTCCGGGGTGCCGGACGTGTCAGCTTCGGTTGGGCCCTTGCCGCCCGCACTGTCGGACTCACCGCAGGACCACAGGCCCAGAGCGAGGAGGAAAAGCAAGGCGAGCGTGCACTTCGAGGTCATGTCTTGAGCTCCGATGTCGCAAGCAGGGGGGTCAGCCCCCCAAGTATCTCAACAGAATGTACTCGATCTCCGGGAGGTCTTCGCCCGGCGAATACCAACGGTCGGTGAACGTGATACGCAGACGCACCGCCCGGCTCCCATCCTGGGGAGGGACCGTCGTCCAGACTCCGGTGCCGATGCAACGCGGAGTGCCGTTCGCATTCTTGATGATCTCGCCGTTGGCATCCAGATCAGGCCGCCCGGCCTGGAATTCGATTTTGAAGTCCCGCTTCGACAGATGGGTGCCCAGGGCCGGGGGCTGTGGTTTGAAGCGGGGCTTGTCGACGTCGCTGACGACGTACCACCGCGTGACGATCGGTTCGTTGACCGCGGTCTCCAGGATGCAGCGCAGGGAGAAGTCGGAGGGCGGGTGCTCCGCCGTCGAGGCCCTGCCGGTTGCGATGGCGAGCCGTGGGCGCCCCTGCCCCGGTATCGCATGGGGAGCGCCGCGAATGTCCAGGCCATCCTTCGCGGTCGCGTAGACATTCTCGATGCCCTGGTGTCGGATGTCGATGACGAGATCTCGGTTTCCCCCAACGTAGTGGAACGGCTCCTCGAAGCGGAGAGACACGATTCCGGGCTGGGTCTGGATCGGGCGGATCTCCACCTTGTCATCGACCGCGCCGACATTCATGGACTGACCCCCGATGAGGTTGAGATCAAGGTCCATGCCGAGGCCCAGGTGGACCTCTTCGGGTTTGCGGTTGAGGTACCCGATGCTGACGATCAAGTCGTCGGCCGTGACCGGGTTGGTGAACGGCCCCGTCGCGAGGAATGCGATGCCTGTCACGAAGACAGGACGCCCGCCGAGCCAGTTACCCGGGATGAGCACCTGCGACCGCGCGGGGCAACTGGAGAACACGTGCGGGACGGTTTGCGGATCGGCGTCCGGGTCGCACGTCCGTCGCAGGCTGACCAACTCGGTGTGCCCGTCGCCCGGACTGCACGCGGCGTCCTTCCTCAGCCGCGGACGCAGCATGCCGCGCGCGTCGTGGTAGACCGAGCGCGATTCGGGGTCGAAGTCGGTCTCGTCGGCGAATTGCACAGCGAGGAGGCGAGGACCCTTGTCCACGGTGGTGAAAGTGATCGACCGTTGCTCGGTGGGGCGTCGGCCGTCGCGCGAGCGGAGACTAGGCGTGATCACCACGTCGTATATCGCGCCGGCGTTGAACAGGCTCATACCTCGGGCGTCGCGCAGTTCGACCTCGAACGGCTTGATGACGACCTCGCGGTGGTCATGTTCGGCGAGGCGAGGCGTAGCTCCGACCACGTTGCGGCGCCGGCGGTCGATGACTTGGATGCCGGTCTCGAGGGAACGCACGTCCAGCGGTGCGTTGAACTGGAGGTGGATCTCCTGGTCCATGTCGATGTCGGTGGCGCCGGTGTCCGGGATCGAAGATACGAGTTCGAGGCCACCTTGCAGTCGGCGCTCGCCGTCATTGACCTTCACTCGGGTTGAGTATCCACGGGCCAGTTCGGCGCCGTCGAGGCTGCGGAAAGTCGGGCCTGCGAGTGGCACGGGGATCGACAGGGAGAGTTCGGTCGTGCGTGGCCACAGCCGTACGCCACCGATGGCGGAGGATAGGGCCGGCGTCACGATCAGGTGGCGTCCGTCGCGTTCGAGCTCGATCTTCACGAGGCGCCCGTGCGCCTCCCGGACGATTAGGGCCCGGTCAGGGAGAGGCTCCGATGAGAGAGGTCGGGAGAAGCGGACCAGGATGCTCTCGTTGCGCCAGATCGGTCCCTGCCCCGCGGTCACCGCTTCCGCGTGGAACCCGGACCGGGCACGCACCTCGTTCTCGCAGCCGACCAGGAGGACGACCAGGATCAAGCATCCGCACAAACCGAGTTGCGACAGTCTCTTGGACATGGGAAGAGCGTTGGCCCCGTCTGTTATCCGCAATCTCGAGGACGGGATCCACACGGCGCGGGCTGCCCGGTTATACGGTTCCCGTGCCAGGGAGACTCCTCTACGGCGCCGCAGGAGAAAATTGGCGGGAGCGCATGGGAATCGAACCCACCGAACGGGTTATTTGCCCGTCCCACCGGTTTTGAAGACCGGGCGTTCCACCAGGAATCGATCCGCTCCCGTCTCGTGGGCCCGGCGTTCTAACGGCCAGAAGGGGGGGCCGTCAATGACGGCGGAAACTGCGCGGTGGCGGCTCGGCGTGGACCTGCATCATCGGACCCTCGCCGGAGGACACCGATCCGATCACCCGGGCTTGCTCCAGGCCAGCCCTCCGGAGCTGGCGCTCGAGGCTCTCGGCGCGGCTCGGAGGCAACGCTACGAGGAGGCCGCCCGATGTTTGCGGGTCGAGCAGGAGTTCGCGTTCCCAGTCGCCGATCTCCTTGTGGAACGTGAATCTCTCGCCCAGGAACGCGGCTGTCGTCCGTGCGGCTCGCGTCCGGCATTTGGGCTTGAAGCAACGTTCGACGCCGTTGATTCTGGGGACGGAGTCCATCTGGATCTTTGCTACCAGCGCGTCGTTGCCGAGCATCTCGGAGAGGTGCCCCAGGAGGCCGAAGCCGGTGACGTCGGTCATGGCGTGTGGCTCGGCTTCGAGGATCACATCGAGCGCCGTGTTGTTGAGCAACGTCATCCAGCGGATGGCCTCGTCGACTTCAGGCCCTCGGTTGGCGAGTGTCTTCACGGAAGTGGTGATGAGTCCGGTTCCGAGCGGCTTGGTCAACAGGAGGAAGTCGTTGGGCTGTACACCCGTGTTGCGCACGAACCGGTCCGGGTGGACCTCTCCGGTGACGCTGAGGCCGTACTTGAGGTTCTCGTCCTCGATGGTGTGTCCCCCGACGATCGCCGCACCCGCTTCACGCGCCATGTCGGCGCCGCCGGCGAGGATCTCTGCGAGGACCTCTTCGTGCAGCGCCTTCGGGGCGCCGAGCAGGTTGAGAGCGGCGATGGGACGACCGCCCATGGCGTAGACGTCGGAAAACGCGTTCGCAGCAGCGATACGCCCGAATGTGTACGGATCGTCGACGACGGGCGGGAAGAAGTCTGTGGTCATGACGAGCGCGCGGTCGTCTGAGATGCGGATCACCCCCGCGTCCTCGTTACCTTCGAAGCCGACGAGGAGATCAGGGTGCGGGGTGGTCTGGCGTTCTCCCAGGACCTGGGAGAGTCGGCCGGGATCGGCCTTGGCCGCTCAGCCACCGCAGGCTGAGTAATCGGTCAGCCGTATGGTCTTGGCGATGCTCATGGGTCGTGCGTGAGGACCTCGACCACGATGGCAGCGGCCTCGTCGTCCTCGCCTGGCAGAAGGGTGCGGACGTCGAGACACACGTGGTCTTCGTGGATGCGTGTGAACAAAGCAGGGTGGTATTCGCGGAGGGCACGCGCCAGGGCGTCAGGGGAGAGCGTTCCCTTGATGGCCACGGCGACAGACGGGATTTGCAGCGTCGGCAGCGCTCCCGAACCGGTCTCGGAGGTGATCTCGAGGACTTCGACGGCGGTGCCCTCGGGAGATCCGTTGCGGATCGTATTTGCGAGTGCGTCGGCCCGGGGGTGCAGCGCATCGACCGGCTCGGCGATCATGCGTGTCACGGGATGATCCTCGCATAGACGGTCGCGATCGAGGAACAGGGCCAGCGTCGCCTCAAGGGCGGCGACCGTCATCTTGTCGATGCGCAGCGCCCGCGCGAGTGGGTGATTGCGCATGCGTTCGACGATCTCCTCTTTCCCGAGGATGATGCCGGCCTGTGGGCCGCCGAGTAGTTTGTCTCCACTCATGCAGACGACATCGGCACCGTCACTGAGGCTCCGTCCGACAGGAGGTTCGTCGCCCATGCCGAGCTCTTCCGGCGAGAGCAAGGAGCCGCTGCCCAGGTCATGGATGCAGGGCAGGCCATGGTCCCGCGCGAGCTTCGAGATTTCACCGAGTGGTGGCGATGACGTGAAGCCGACGATGCGGTAGTTGCTCGTGTGGACGACGAGCAGCGCCCCCGTGTCCTTCGTGATGGCGTTTTCGTAATCCGCGAGATGTGTCTTGTTGGTCGTCCCGACCGCGACGAGATTACATCCGGAGGCCTCCATCACATCGGGGATGCGGAAACTGCCGCCTATCTCCACCATCTCGCCACGGGAACAAATGACCCCGAGGCCCCGGGCGAGGGTCGACAGGATCAAGAGGGTCGCCGCCGCGTTGTTGTTGACGACGAGGGCCGCCTCGGCACCCGTTAGTTCGCAGAGCATCGCTGCGGCACGTGCGTCACGAGGATGACGGTCGCCTTTCGTGCGGTCCACCTCCAGCAGCGAATAGCCGCCCGCGCGGACGATGGCTTCCGTGGCGACGGGAGCCATCGGCGCACGTCCGAGACCGGAGTGAAGAATGACCCCGGTTGCGTTGAGAACTCGAGGGAGGGGCTCGTTCCGGTCAACGCTCTTCGCGACGGCCGCGGACACCGATGGGAGGTCGAGTCGGGGCGCTGTACCGGTCTCGTTGAGCAGTTGGGAGCGCAGGCTGCCCAGGGTACGTCGGACGTGGTAGGCCACGACTCCCCGCCCGCGTTCGGAGACCAATGGTGCGAGCGGCTCACCGTCGAGCAGCGCATCGACCTTCGGGAGCTGCCGGAGCAAGGCTTGCCGTTCGTCCGCGGGGGCCATGGGGGCAAGATAGCATTCGTCCCGCAGGGGTCACGTTCGGGGGGGGGGCCTGTGTTAGGTGCGTATGTCGGGTGTCATGGGTCGGCCGAATACCCCACGTCGCCAGAGCGTGCAGAGCGTGAACGCGACCATCATGGCGAAGAGCAGGACGGTCTCGGGTTCAGGGACGGGCTGTTGCCCCCCGGCCCGCCGCGGCTCTGCAGGGTGGGCGCGAGAGGGCCGGGGGGGGCCGAGCAAGGGGGGCGGTCCCCGGGGAACCACGAAGTGCCGGGCCCTCGGCGAGGCGGGAGGTCGAAGAGCGCCGGAGGACCACCAGGTGCTGGAAAGACAGACTCGCCCTCATCTTCCGTCGTGGGAAGCAGGCCGCCGCCTCCGGATGGAGGCAGAGCCGGGGGCGCAGCACTCGCGGCATCGCCGCCGCCGCCTCCGCCTCCACAGGCTGTGAGGGCGACGAGCGCCAGCGCCCCGATAAGGGGCGGGGTCCTAGGTGTCATCGTCCCTTCCTCCACCGCCCGGTGCACCGACGGAGAGCGGGCCAACTCCCGTGGGCGTAGGGCCTGAGACTCGATGCTGCGGTGGATTTTGCGGGTGCGCCCCCTCCACGAGGGCACGTGATCGAGCCTGACGATTCCGTGACTTAAAGTCAACATCAGCAACGCTCTATGGAGCGCCACACACGGCCCGTACCCTCAACTCATTCGACTTGATTGGGTTATGGCGCCCATAGCGCCTGGGGCGTGCCCGGGTATCCCGGATCCACGTGGCGACGGGTATCGTGACCCTCGCCGGCCTCGTCGCTGCCGCCGTGATCGGGCTCAGTTGACCAGGACCCATGGCAGTTCCCTCTTGTCCCGCGGGGCCGGTTCGGTTTGATTCGAACCCGTGCCCCACCCGATAGATCCGAGGGGGTACCCACAACGATGGGGGAGAGCACCTTGTTCCTGCGCACGACTCGGCTTCCGGCTTTGACGATCACCATGGTCCTGACGTTGGCCGCTTGCGGCAGCGGTCCCAAACTGGAGATCCCGACTCCTGGCGAAGAGGCGTACACCTCGCTCGAGCCGTTGGCGATTCACGCTGTCTCGACCGAGGAGTTTGTCATCACCGGCAGCCTGACACGAACCGACGGCACGCCCGAGGGTCTCATCCTGTCGACTCATACCGGTGGGCGCACCTGGCGTCGGCTTGCAGTCGAGGTGCACGACCTCACGCGCACCACGTTTCAGACCGTGTTCTTCGCCGATCGGCTTCGCGGTTGGGTCGGCGGTGTCCGCGTCGATTCCCAGGGGCGCGCCCGTTCCGTCCTGTTTCGAACCGAGGATGCGGGCAACCACTGGAGCGAGGTCGGCCTTGTCCAGGACCCCGAGGCCACCGTCTCTGAGGTCCACTCGCTTGATTTCACGTCTGACAGCGTGGGTTCCGTCAGCGTGACGCTTCATGATCCAACGACCAGCGAGACGCGCGAAACCACGTTCGCCACAGGCGATGGAGGGCGGTCGTGGGTTGTCGCAGCCTACCGTGAGAAGGCCACCCTGCCTTTCCGCGACCAGACCAGCTCCATGGTTGATCGCGAGCGCGGCTTCCGTCTCCGGAAGTCGCGTTACCCGGGCGTCACGCTCGTGGAGGCGACGATTTCGGAAGGTCGAGATTGGATGCCCGTGAGCGAACTCTCGATCGGTGCGCTGGCAACCTACTATTAGGCCGTCGACGCTGGCCGCGCTTTTGGGATCGAGGCGGCGGTGAACGAGACCGAGCCAGGGGCCGGTGGCCCCTGGGTGCGTTAGCAGCCCAGCGTCAGCAACAATCCGTTCGTCAGGTGGTCACCGAACACGGGCCCGCCAGCAGACCACACCTCGCCCTGGACCGTGACCTGCAGCCCGTGGAGCGACGGGCTGTTTGGGATTCCCTGCAAGGGCAGCATGAACACCCCGGTGGAGTCGGTGAAGCCCTCTTCGAGGAGGATGAAATTCGCGGGGTTGGCCAGGTCGACGTAGACCGTGCAGCCTGGAATGCCCGGGATAGCAAACGGCGCGATGATACCGACGCTCATGTACACGAACGTGTGAGCATTCGGGAAAGAGCTGGTCACCTGTGCGAACACGGCACCGCCGAGCACCGGGGCGGAGGCGAAGAGCGCGGGTGGCGGCCCACCGCATCCAGGGCCGAGGCTGCTGGCGGACGCGGGCGCACCGACGCAGTTGCCGTCGGGTGTCATGCCCTGTCCCAAGAGCAGGGTCGTGGACAGAAGCAGGGTGCCGAACGCGAACAACAGACGATCTGGCATGGTGTGACTTCTCTGGTAGGGGCTTTGGGGATCGCTGGCACCGTCCTGTGTACCCGGGAAGGTCGAGGTGTGCAATCGGGAACCGGGGCGACTGGCTTCCATTTGGCGCTGCTGTGAGAAGCGCTTTTCGCCCGGGAGCCGTGGCCCGCCGCGGCGTTGAGACCCCCGCCATTCCCACCCCCGGTGGCCCTCTCAGACGTCCATTCTGGCCGTGCGGTCTGCGTTGATCTGGGCGTAGAAGTCGTTCCCCTTGTCATCGACGACGATGAAGGCGGGAAAATCCACGACGTCGATGCTCCAGATCGCCTCCATGCCCAGCTCCTCGAACATGAGGACCTCCACGTTCTTGATGCTGTGGTCGGCGAGGTGTGCCGCAGGCCCGCCGATCGATCCGAGGTAGAAGCCGCCGTGGCGCGCGCAGGCGTCCGTGACCTGCTGAGACCGGTTGCCCTTCGCCAGCATCACCATGCTGCCACCGAGGGCCTGGAAGCCCTCTACGTACGGGTCCATGCGTCCGGCTGTGGTGGGGCCGAACGAGCCGGAGGGTCGGCCCTCGGGAGTCTTGGCGGGGCCGGCGTAGTACAGCGCCCTGGCCTTCAATGCGTTCGGGAGCGGCTCACCTCGAGCAACGGCCTCCTTCAGCCGTGCATGGGCGATGTCGCGCGCGACGACGAGGGGCCCCGACAGCGACAGGCGCGTGCCCACAGGGTGCTTCGTCAACTCAGCGCGGATCTCATCCATCGGGCGTTCAAGGTCGATCGGAACGACCACGCCGCCGAGCTCGTCCGCGTCGACGTTGGGCAGGAAGCGCGCCGGGTTCGTCTCCAGTTGCTCGAGGAACACACCTTCCCTGGTGATCTTGCCCTTCGCCTGACGGTCGGCGGAACACGACACGCCGAGTGCGACGGGACACGACGCTCCGTGCCGTGGCAGGCGGATGACGCGCACGTCGTGGGCGAAGTACTTGCCCCCGAACTGCGCGCCGATGCCGGTCTTCTGGCAGAGCTTAAAGACCGTCTCCTCGGTGGCGAGGTCGCGGAACGCGCGGCCTGATGCATCGCCCGACGTGGGGAGGTCATCGAGAAAGTGGCAACTCGCCAGCTTCACGGTCTTCAGGGTGAACTCGGCGGACGTCCCGCCGATGACCAGCGCGAGATGGTACGGGGGGCAGGCGGAGGTCCCGATGGCCTGGATCTTCTCGACGAGGAACCGTTCGAGAGCGTCCTCGTTGAGCAGCGCCTTCGTCTCTTGGTAGAGGAACGTCTTGTTCGCCGAGCCGCCACCCTTGGCGATGAACAGGAAGCGATACTCGTCACCCGGCTTGCTGTAGATCTCGATCTGCGCGGGGAGGTTGTTCCCCGTGTTCTGCTCGGTGTACATGTCGAGCGGCGCCATCTGCGAGAACCGCAGATTCCGCTCCTGGTAGGTGCGGTAGACGCCGCGCGAAATGACCTCGGCGTCGTCGATGCCTGTATGGACCTGTTCACCCTTCCATCCGGCTACGATCGCGGTGCCGGTGTCTTGACACCCGGGCAACTCTCGTCCGGCGGCGATGTTCGCATTCTTCAGCAACTCAAGTGCGACGTAGCGGTCGTTATCCGATGCCTCAGGATCGTCGAGGATGTCCCGTAACTGTTCGAGATGGGACGTGCGCAGGAGGTGGGTGATGTCGTCGAACGCGTGGAACGTGAGCAGCTCCAGCGCCGCCGGTTCGACGCGCAGGACGTCGCCTTCCACGGTTACGTGGTCAGCCGTCAGCTTTCGGTACTCGGCCGTGTCGGGCCCGTGCTGGATGAGCGGGTGGTACTCGAATGCGGTCATGCCGCGTGATGGTAGCAGCCGAGACGGGTCCACACCGGGTTCTCCGACTGGCTGAATCGGCTCCCACCGACTGCCGCGGCTCCGCTATCCTGGGGCCGTGCGCGCATTCACGGTCTTGCTCCTCTTTGCCTGGGTGGCCCCCGCTCAGGCGGTGCGTGTCCTCCACACGTGGACGGCGCCGGACGACATGCCGGGCGTTACGACCGAGGAGATCACGCCTGACCGGACCGCGCTCGTCCTCGATGGCAAGACCCGTTTCCGTGTCACCGACGACCACACGACGCTCAAGCTCCCCAAGCGGTCCTTCACCGTCGCTGCATGGGTGCGCGTTGACCGGCCCCAACCGTGGGGTGGCCTCGTGTCGTGCTTGCAGGACAACGGCGGGAGCGAGGGCGGATGGCTCCTTGGGCTGCGGGATAACCGTTTTTGCCTCGCGGTGGCGTCCGTAGGCGCCGACGACGGCGACGGCTTGCTCACGTACCTGACGGCGGCCCGCACGTTCTCGCTCGGCGGGTGGCATCACGTCGTCGGGACTTACGACGGCAAGACCATGCGCTTGTGGGTCGACGGAGAGTTGGATGGGGAGAGCCCTTCGCAGAAGGGCGATCTCCTCTATCCGGGACGGACGTGGCTCGATCTCGGTGCGTACAAGGACGCGAACGAGGATTTCCCAATTGTCGGCCGCTTGCACTCGGCATCCATCCGCTCCGGCGCTCTCGATCGTCGCGGCGTTCGCCGCCTGTGGTCGAAGAAGGCGAAGGGATGGCCGGAGGCCAAGCCGCCAGCCGTGGCTGCGATCACCGCGGCCGAGCTCGCCCTGCCGATCGAGCGGGGCGTGCGTTGGCTCCTGCAGCAGCAGCACCCCGACGGCTCCTGGCCCGCGATCGAACGCGACTACTACGTCGGGCAGTCGGCGCTGTGCCTCTACACCCTCCTCAAGTGCGGGCTACCCAAAGACCACCCATCGGTCCGCGCGGCGCTGGCCTATCTGCGATCCCACGAATACCGGCGCACGTACGACCTCGGCGTCGTCCTCATGGCGTTGTCGGAGATGAAGGGGGTCGTGTCCGAGAAGGAGATCCGTTCGCTGGCGGTCCGACTCGCGGGGCTCAGCGGCAACGGTTCTATCCGCCGCGCTGCGAGGTGGGGCTACCCGTTTGGTTTCAACTCGGTCGGCGTCGAGAACGGCGACGTCGGCTATGAAGACATTTCCAACACGCAGTACGCCCTGCTGGGACTGCGTGCGGCATGGAAGGCGGGGGTCAAGGTCGGAAAGCGCACCTTCTGGGAGCGCGTCGCCAAGGCGCTCGTTGATGATCAAAGCGCCTATGGCGGATTCGGTTATCGCCACGGCTCGACGACGCATACTTCGAGCCTGACGTCTGCGGGTGTCTGCTCGCTCATCATCGTGCGCGACATCCTCGAGGATCTGCAGGCTGGCCGGGCGATGCGTGGGCGTGTTCGCGCAGCCGTGAACAACGGCCTCATGTGGTTCAAGGACCATTGGTCGGTCACAGAGAACCTGAACGGCGGATCTTCCTGGTACTTCTACTTCATGTACGGGCTCGAGCGCATCGGGTCCTACGCGCACAAGGACCGCATCGGTGGCCGCGACTGGCACAGCGAGGGCGCGCGGGTGATCGTCGCGCGCCAGCGCGCGAATGGGTCCTGGGGCGACGGCGACATG
>JABSRK010000001.1 GCA_013213915.1 Planctomycetota bacterium | reverse complement strand
CCGGACGGGATGCGGATCGCTTATGTGCACGTGCCCGAGGGGCGGGACGGCGATGGCCCCCAGGTCATCTGCACCATCGGCGCCGACGGCAGGGACGGGAAGCAACTCACGGGTCGATGAACGAGACGAGCGGATCGACGGGGAGTTCCCTGCCGATCCGCTCGCGTGGCTTGTTCGCGTGCCAGACCTCGCGGTCCGGCGTCGCGTTCGTTCCACCGGCTCAGTTGCCGCTGGTGCCCATCTCCTCGAGGAGTTGGTCGACGGCCTTGTCCATCTTCTCGCCGCGGGGACCCTTGAAGCGGATCACACCCTTGTGGTCGAGGATGTAGATGGTGGGCCAACCGCGGACGCCCCACTTGGCGGAGATCGGGCCGCCGGTGCCCTTGGGACCGTTCCAGAAGCTGCGCCAGGAGATGTTCTCCTCCTTGAGACGCGGCCTCAGCTTGGCGAGGTCCTTGTCACTGTTGATGCCGATGAGAGCGAACGGCTTGTTGGCCAGCCTCTTCACGAGCGACCGCTCGTGTGGGTACATGGCCCGGCAGGGGGGTCACCAATCGCCCCAGAAGTCGAGGACCACCACCTTGCCGCGATAGTCCGACAGCTTGAACGAGACGCCATCGAAGTCCTTGCCCTCGATGTCGGGGGCCTCATGACCGATCTGGAGGCGCTCCTTGATGAACGTGGCTGCGTTGGCGCGAAGCGCCGCGATGGAGTCTGGATCGGCCTTGATGCACGCGGCGATATCCGCAGCCTTCTTCGCCTTCTCCTCGTCGTTGAGGATGGTCTCGCGGCCCTCGAGCTCGCCCCAGTTCATGGCGCGACCGTAGTACGCGTTCGCCTTGATCTGGTTGTTCGTGTTGTTCTCGATGATCGCGGTCGCCACGGCGCGCACCTTGTCGCGGCCGACGGAACGTCCGAGGACGGAGAACATGTCGACGACGTCGGCGACATGGGCGCTCGCGGCGTGCTTTGCCGCGATGGTGTCGAGAGCGCTGCTTGCATGGTCGTGGCCGCGAGTCTTGGCGAGCCAGACTAGGTACGGAACGGCGCCGTCGGTGCCGGCATACTTCTCGGCGCCAGCGTTGAACTTCTCGGCCCAATCGGCGGGGCGCGGCCGCTGCACGGCCGAGGTCAGAGCGCGCAGCTTGCTGCGTGCCTCGGTGGAACCCGCGTCACGTGCGCGGGCCTTCTTCGAGAGTTCCTTGTATTCGTCGGTGCCGCGAATCGCCTTCAGCTTGGCAGAGTAGGCCTCGGTCGTGGCCTGGAATTCCTTCACGAGCTTGTCGTAGTCGGCCTTGGCCGACCCGCCCTGAGCGATCGCTGATCCTGCGATCAGCAGCGCCAGGACGACGGGGAGGTATTTCATGCGCCTTCTCCTGTTGAGGTACGGAATCTGGAGGGTGTTCTAACGGTATATCAGGCCTTCATCGATCGCGCATCTTTCTGCGCCATTCAAGGGGTTTGGGGCTCACATCCGAGTCGTCCCCGTAGCCCGCTCTCAGCTCTCCGAGCTTCACGGCGAGGTTGGCCACCAGGTCTCGGTGAGCGGGGTCTCCGTAGAGGTTCGTCAACTCGTCCGGGTCCTTCTCGAGGTCGTAGAACTCCCACTCGTCGAGTTGATAGAAGTGCATCAGCTTGTAGCGGTGCGTCCGTATGCCGTAGTGCCGCGCGACGCGGTGGACCGCCGGGAAGCCGTAGTAGTGATAGTAGATGGCGTCGCGCCAGGGGGGCTTGCTCTCGTCGCCCCTGAGCAGCGGCACCAGCGAGTGGCCTTGCATGTCGTCCGGAACCCGGGCTCCGGCGACGTCCAGGAACGTCTCGGCGTAGTCCAGGTTCTGCACCAGTTCGGTGTTCACCGAGCCGGGCCTGGTGACGCCGGGCCAGCGCACGATGAGCGGCATGGCGAGGGATTCCTCGTACATCCAGCGCTTGTCGTACCAGCCGTGATCGCCGAGGTAGAACCCCTGGTCCGACGAGTACACAACGATCGTGTTCTGGGCGAGATCGTTCGCGTCGAGGTACGCCATCAGCCGGGCGACGCTGTCATCGACGCCGCGGACGCAGCGCAGGTAGTTCTTCAGGTAGCGCTGGTATTTCCAGCGCACCAGTTCCTTGCCCTTCAAATTCAACCTGCGGAACGCCGCGTTCTTCGTGGCGTAGGCGGCGTCCCATGCCTGGCGCTGAGTCGGTGTCATCTTGCGCAGGTTGCGGAAGCCCGACCGGTCAGAGCCGCGCTCCTTGTCGGGGTCGAATCCCTCGGGCGCGTCGAGGAAGAGGTCGAATACCAGGTGCATGTGGCGGTCGATCTCCATCTCCTGGCTGCGGGCAGGGCTCGCGTTGTCCTTCCAATCGTCGAACAGGGTTGCCGGCTCGGGCACGGTCACGTCGTCATAGAGCGCCAGGTGACGCAGGGGCGGCATCCACGTGCGGTGCGGGGCCTTGTGCTGGCACATGAGCATGAACGGCTTGCTCTTGTCGCGGTTATCGAGCCACTCCACCGCCAGGTCGGTGACGATGTCGGTGCAGTAGCCTTCGACCTGCCGTTTGCCCTTCGCGCTCACGAGTGCCGGGTTGTAGTAGTCCCCCTGTCCCGGCAGCACCTCCCAGTGGTCGAATCCCTGCGGGTCCGAGCTCAGGTGCCACTTGCCGAGCATGGCCGTCTGATACCCGACCTTGCGCAGCAACTTTGGGAACGTCTGCTGGTCACCGTCGAACCGGTTGCCGTTCATCATGAAACCGTTCCGGTGGCTGTGCTTCCCGGTCAGGATCACGGCGCGACTCGGACCGCAGATCGAGTTGGTGCAGAAACTGTTCTGGAACCGCATGCCCTGTGCAGCCAACCGGTCGATGGACGGCGTCGGGTCGAGCGTCTTCAGCGGACCGCCGTAGGCGCCGATGGCGTGCGGAGCGTGGTCGTCGGTGAAGATGAACAGGATGTTGGGGCGGGATTGCGCGCCGGCTTCGACTGAGGTCGCGGTGGCGAGTAGTAGGACCCAGGCGGCTCGGAGCATCCGTGGATCTCACCGGAGTCGGCCGGGAACCGCAAGCCCCTCGGAGACGGGGTTTCCGCGGCCCCTATGGAAGAAGCGAGCCCCGTGCCGGTGTTCGACGGGTAGGCGGGGTACACTCACTGCTAGAAATGTCGCGATTCCTGATCGTCTCCGTAGCCGCGCTGGCCCTCTCTGCCTGCGCGGACGATCCAACGGAAGGATCGTCAACCGAAGCTTCGCTGGCTGTCGTGCGGCGAGGCCCGTTGAGGGTCTCGGTGCGTGAGGGCGGGACGATCGAGGCTGAGCGATCGGTCGTCATGCGCAGCCGGGTCGAGGGCAAGAATTCGATCATCGAGCTGGTCCCGGAAGGGACGTATGTCACCGAGGGCCAGGTCGTCTGTCGCCTGGAGAGCGGCGAACTCGAGGAGGAGGTCCTCGAGCAGGAGATCCGCGTCGACAAGGCCCTGTCCGTCCATGCTCAGGCGCGCGAGAACCACGCGATTCAAGGGAAGCTCAACCTCGAGGCACTGACGGGCGGGAAGACCAAGCTGGAGCTCGCTCAGCGTGCGTACGAGGCCTATCGGAACGGGCAACTGCCCCTGGAGCGGAAGAAGCTCGAGTCTGGCCTCACCGTCTCCCGGGAGGAACTCAAACGGGCGCTGACGGAGTTCGAGGCGTCGCAGCGGCTGTTCGATCGGCAGATCATCCCGAAGACCCAGCTCGAGGCCGACGAGCTCGGGCACAAGAAGGCGGTGGAGCGGGTGGGGCTCGCGGAGAAGAATCTCGCCCACTTCAACGCGTTCACGAGCAACGACGAGCTGCAGAAGCTCTTGTCCGCGTTCGAGGTCGCGACGATCGCCCACACCCGCGTGACACAGCAGTGCAACTCCGAGATGGCCCAGGTGCAGGACCTCATCGAGACCGCGACCAAGAACCTGGCGCTCGAACAGGAACAGTTCAACAAGCTCAAGCAGATGCTGAAAGACTGCACGATCGAGTCCCGTGCATCGGGGTTGATCGTGTATGCCCGCCGTCGGGGCTGGGACAAGGAGGAGCCCATCAAGCTCGGCCGCCGGGTCTACGAACGCGAGCGGCTTCTCTTGATCCCCGACCTCTCCAGCATGGTCGTCCAGTTCAACATCCACGAGTCGTCGGTGAAGCGGGTCGCGAAGGGTCAGCCGGTGTCGATCACCATTGACGCTCTTCCCGGAGAGCGCTTCGTTGGACGCGTCCAGCGCGTCGCGCTGGTGCCGTCGAGCAAGTCGTCGTGGATGAATCCGGACCTGAAGGTCTACGAGGCGGACGTCGTGCTCGACCACGTGGTCGATGGGGCCCGGCCGGGGATGCATGCGCAGGTCGATATCCTCGTTGCCGATTACCAAGCCGTACTCCAGATTCCCGTGCAGTGCGTCTTCCAGGGGGGTGCCCGTTCGTTCGTCTATCTCGAAAGCGGGAGCGGCGTCGAGCTGCGCGAGATCGGGGTCGGCGTCAACAACCAGAGCGCCGTGGAGGTCGTGTCCGGGCTTGTTGAGGGCGACCGCGTCCATCTCTCCGTCCCTGAGGGCGCGCCTCCGGTTCCGGGCCCCGAGCCCCGCCCGTTCCTCCGGGCCGCTGACGTAGCTGCGGAAAACGGAGGCTGACGGCGGAGCGGGCCTCTGCGGTAGAATCGGGCTGTCCCCGATGAGTTGTTGCATGAGTCCCAGCGTATTCCCGCTGTCCTGCGTCCTGCTGTGCCTCTCCTCCCTCGCGGCGCGAGGCCAGGATGCGCCCAGCTACCATGCGCATATCGCGCCAATCCTGAAGGCCAAGTGCGCGGGCTGCCACCAGCCTGCGAAGCGGAAGGGCAAGTTCGATCTCACGACGCACGCAGGGTTGCTGAAGGGGGGGAAGCATGGCGCCGCGTTCGTTGCGGGCGACGCAGCGAAGAGCTTGCTGATTCGCAAGGTTGGCGGCGAAGAACCGGAGATGCCGCCCGAAGGTGATCCGCTGACCGAGGCGGAGGTCAAGCGCATCTGTGATTGGATCGAGGCTGGGGGTGTGGATGACACTCCGTCGGTCGGGGCGAGGTTGGCGGGACCACCGGTGTCGTACAAGACCGCGCCCGCGAACGGGGCCCTGGCCTACGCACCCGACGGGTCGCTGCTTGCGATCGGGGGCTACCACGAGGTGCTGCTCCATGATGCTGCCGGGCACGGGCTCGTCGCGCGGTTGCCGGGCGACTCGCCCCACATCGCGTCGCTGGCTTTCTCCGCTGACGGCTCCCGGCTTTGCGTCGCTGGGGGTGCGCCAGGCCAGTTCGGAGAGGTGCAGATCTGGGATGTCGCGGAGCGGAAGCTCCATCGAAAGTACCGGGTCACCAACGACACCCTGTTCGGTGTGAGCCTCTCGCCGGACAAGAAGCGCATCGCGTTCGGCTGTGCAGACAAGACCGTCAGGATGTTGGACGTCGACACGGGTGCGGAACAGCTGCTGTTCCGCAACCACGCGGATTGGGTGCTGGGCACGTGTTTCACGAAGGACGGCAAGCGCCTCGTTTCTGGTGGACGTGACAAGGCGATCAAGATCATCGACCTCGAGCACGGGCGCTTCGTTGACGACATCAACAACCCGATCGAGGGGGTGCTGTCCCTCGCGCGTCATCCGGAGATGGACACCGTCGTCTACGGCGGCGCCCTCGGCACGCCGTTCATCTACAAGATCTCGGATAACCAGAAGCGGACAGCGGCTCGTCGCGACACCAACCTGGTTCACAAGCTCGAGAGGCAGTCAGGCAGCGTCCACGCCGTCGCGTACAGCAACGATGGCAAGCTCATCGCTGCCGGGGGCGGCGATCCGGCGGTGCGCATTCACGACGCGAAATCGGGCCAGCGCGTCGCGCTCCTCGAAGGCCACGCGGGCGCCGTGTTCGGTGTTGCGTTCCATCCTGACGGGGCGGAGGTCACGACCTGCGGGCAGGATGGGAAGGTGCGTGTCTACGAGGCGCGATCGGGCAAGTTGCGTCGCGTGTTCACGCCGGTTCCCATGGGCGCCGCGGCATCCGAGATCGTCATGTTTCTCGAGGTCGCGCCGCGGATTCTGACCCTCTGCGATGGCCGCGACGAGCGCGGTGTGCTCGTCTGGTCGTGGACTCGAAATGGAAGGCGCGACATCAGTGGCGAGGCCGAGCTCGCGATCGCGTCCCATGACATCGCTGCGATTGTCGATAGGCGAGTGGTCGCCAAGGCCACCGGCAAGACCTCCCTGATGGTCTCGGCGAACGGGCTCGTCGCGCGCATTCCTGTCGTCGTTCTCAACGCAGACGTCCCGCCCGTGCATTTCGTGAAGGACGTCATGCCGATCATGAGCAGCGTCGGGTGCAGCGCCGGGACGTGCCACGGTCGCCAGGGCGGGCAGAACGGGTTCGCCCTGTCGTTGCGAGGTTTCGATCCGGAGACGGATCACCGGTCCCTCGTCCAGGCGCTTCTCGGTCGTCGGCTGGACCGCGTTGATCCGGTCAGCAGCCTGATGCTGAAGAAGCCAACCGGGCAGATTCCCCACGAGGGCGGCGCAGTGCTCGAGTCCGGATCTCGACGTTACGGAACGCTCCTTCGGTGGATCGAGGAGGGCGCGACCTACCTCAAGGATGCCTCGTCGAAGGTGACCCGGCTGGAGGTTCTCCCGTCGTTCGTCGACCTGGCTCTTCCAACTGACCGTCAGCGCATCGTCGTCGTGGCGCATTACGAGAATGGCGGCAGCCGCGACGTGACCCGCGACGCCATCATCGAGAGCGCCAATCTCGAGGTGGCGACCGCCGAGGGCAACGAGGTGACGGCAGCGCGGCGGGGAGAATCGGCGGTGCTCGTTCGCTACGAGGGTGTCTACGCGAGCTCGCGGATCAGCGTCATGGGTGACCGCTCCGGATTCGCATGGAAGCCGGGCCCGGTCCACAACTTCATCGACACCCATGTCCACAAGAAGCTCGAGAAGATCAAGGCGCTGCCCTCGGCTCTGTGCTCGGACGGCGAGTTCGCGCGGCGCATCTACCTCGACCTGACCGGGCGCCCGCCGACGGCTCAGGAAGCACAAGCTTTCAGCGATGACGAGAGGCCAGGCCAGGGGAGGCGCGAAGCCCTCATCGACGCGCTCGTCGGCAGCCCCGCGTTCGTCGAGCATTGGGCGAACAAGTGGGCTGATCTGCTGCAGTGCCAGACCCGAACCCTCGGCGAAAAGGGTGTCTGGGTGTTCCGGCGCTGGCTGTCCCGTAGCGTAGCCGAGAACAAGCCGTACGACGACTTCGTCAAGGAGCTGCTCACGACCGGCGGCAGCACGTACCGGGCCGCGGCGTCCAACTACCTGCGTGCCGTGTCGGACAAGGGGCAGACGCCGGACCCTGGCAAGCTCACCGAAGACGTCGCGCAGACGTTCTTGGGAGTGCGGTTCAATTGCAACAAGTGCCACAACCACCCGTTCGAACGGTGGACGCAGGATCAGTACTACG
Source organism: Planctomycetota bacterium (assembly GCA_013213915.1). Lineage (GTDB taxonomy): Bacteria > Planctomycetota. The sequence goes on along the minus strand of JABSRK010000001.1, from coordinate 10,377 downwards.
AGTTCTCGGCCCACTTCGCGCGCGTGCGGTTCAAGAACGGCACGGCGCCGGGGGAGAAGGTCGTATACGAGAGCTACGACGGAGGTGAGACGGTTCACCCACGGACCTCGCGCGTCATGGCTCCCAAGGTTCCGCTCGCCGAGTCACTCGTTCCCATCAGCACGAACGGCCGCCTCGACAGGCTCGCCGTCTGGCTGACGTCGAAGGAGAACCCGCTGTTCGCCCGCTCTTACGTGAACCGCGTGTGGAGCTATTTCTTAGGGGTCGGGATCATCGAGCCGGTCGACGACATCCGGGCCGGCAACCCGCCGGTGAACCCGGAACTCCTCGACGCGCTCGAGCGCCATTTCATCGATAGCGACTTTGACTTCAATGAGCTCGTCCGAACGATCTGTCTATCGGCGACATACCAGATGTCGTTCCGTCCGAACCAGTGGAACGATGATGACGCCACCAACTTCTCGCACTGTGTTCCTCGGCGCCTGTCGGCCGAGCAGCTCATGGAGGCCATCGCCATGGCGACAGGCGTTACGCCGCGTATCGGGGGCCTGCCGGCGGGCACTCGACCCGTCGAGGCGCCTGACGGACTGGTCGCGAACGGTGATTTTTTGAAGCTGTTCGGGCGCCCGCAGCGTGACTCCGCCTGTGAGTGCGCGCGCACGAACAACCTCAGCCTCGCGCATGCACTGAGCCTCGTCAATGGAGAGACCATCCACGCCTCCGTCGTTGATGCCAAGGGTCTGGTGTCCCGAGTCGTCGCGGGCGAGAAGGACGATCGCGAAGTCGTGAAGGCCCTCTACTGGGCCACGCTGTGCCGCGCACCGACCAAGACAGAGCTGGACACGTTCGGTGACCTCGGCGGTCCCGACCGACGACTCGAGACCGCGCAGGACATCATGTGGGCGCTGATCAACAGCCCCGCCTTCCTCTTCAACCGCTGACCTGAGAGCGACCATGATTTCCATTCCAGGACGACCAGGAGCAACGTGTGACGGCATGACGCGACGCGAGCTTCTTCGCGTCGGGGGCGCCGGCATGATGGGATTGAGCCTCGCCAACATCCTCAACCTGGAGGCCCTCGCCCAGCCGATCGTCGGTACGGGTGGCCCCGGGTTCGGCAAGGCAAAGAGCGTCATCCTGGTGTTCCTGCAGGGTGGGCCGAGCCACATCGACATCTGGGATCCGAAGCCGGACGCGCCGGACAACATCCGCGGGGACTTCAGCCCGATCAAGACGAGCGTGAAGGGCGTGTACGTCAGCGAGACCATGCCCAAGCTGGCCAAGGTGCTCGACAAGGCGACGCTCATTCGCTCGGTGAGCTACACACCCGTCGGGCTGTTCAACCACACGGCGGCGATCTATCAGATGCTGACCGGGTACACGCCGGACAAGGTGTCGCCGTCAGGCCAGCTGGAGCCGCCGGCGCCGAACGACTTTCCCACGGCGGGTTCTCAGGTCACCAAGTTGAAGCCGGGAAACGGGTCCATGCTTCCGTTCGTCATGTTGCCGCGTCCGTTGCAGGAATCGAACATCATCGGCAAGGGCGGGTCGGCAGGGTTCTATGGTCCGGCATATGACCCGTATTACCTGTTCCAGGACCCGAATCGTGAGATCAAGCTCGACGACCTGTCCCTGCGTGCCGGTATCAGCGCCGAGCGCATGCAGCGCCGCGCGCGGTTGCTCGACAAGGTCAACGCGGCCATGCCCGAGCTCGAGAAGGCGTTGGAGAAGACCGCGCTCTCGCGTTACCAGGCGCGTGCTCTCGACCTCGTCACCTCGGCCCGGGCCCGCGACGCCTTCGATCTCACCAAGGAATCGAAGGAGATGCGCGATCAGTACGGCCGTCACACCTTCGGACAGAGTTGCCTGCTCGCGCGGCGCCTCATCGAGGCCGGTACGCGGTTCGTCCAGGTCAACTGGCCCGCGGTCGCCAACGGCAACCCCAAGATCGACGCGTTCGACACCCACGCGGAGAACTTCGGTCCCCTGAAGAACCTCCATTGCCCCAAGCTCGACGCCGGGCTCTCGACGCTCCTCGCCGACCTCGATGACCGAGGGCTCCTCGATGAGACCATGGTGGTCGCCATCGGTGAGTTCGGTCGCAGCCCCAAGATGGGCGTCAGCACCTCGGGCAACACCAACTCGGCCAAGGGCCGTGACCACTGGCCGTATTGCTATACGGCGTTGGCCGCAGGCGGAGGCGTGCAGCGCGGCGTGGTGTACGGTGCATCCGACGAGACCGGTTCGTCGCCGAAGGAGAACGCGGTCCATCCGACACGCATTTTGGCGAGCGTCTATCACGCGTTGGGGATCGATCCCCACACGATAATCAAGAACCACCTGAACCAGCCGCGAGAGCTGATCAAGGCGGAGCCCGTCCTAGATCTGTTCTGATGCTCGCGCTCGTTGTCGTTCTCGGACTGGGCCCGGCCGGCCCCGCGCCGCTCATCGGTAGCCCCCGACCCACGATCATCCAATCAGGGACCACTTCGGAGGTGGTGGTGACCGGACAGCACCTCGCCTCGACGACGCGTGCCGTCTTCAGTCCCGATGGCGCCATCTCGTGCGAGGTCGCGTCGCGCAAGGCTGGCGAGGTTCGTTTGCGGGTCACCGCGTCCGCTGACGCCGAGCTCGGGGAACGCGAACTCCGACTTGTCACCGTGGCGGGGGTTTCCAACGGAGTGGCGTTGAACGTCGGTGCCCTCCCCGTGACGGTGGCGACCGGCGGGACAGGACCGGGCGGCGTTCCGCAGCCTCTCGTGCTCCCGGCGGTGGTCGATGGATTGATCTCGCGCCAGGGGCAGACGGATCGCCTGCGGTTCACCGCGGCGGCGACACACACCGTGGTGTTCGAGGTCGATGCGGTCCGCTCCGGTTCGATGCTGGAACCCGCCGTGACAGTGGAAGACCATCGCGGCCGGGTAGTCGCGTGGGAGCGTTCTCGTGTGGACGGGGACGTCCAGGTGATCTTCAAACCGCGGACCGCCGGGGATTACGACCTGGTCATCAGGGACCTGCGCTTTCGCGGCGGGAAGGGCTTTTACTACCGCATTCGTTGTAGCGCGGATTCCGGTGGCGCAGACGCCCCGGCTGAAGGTGGCGTGCACGAGACCGAGCCAAATGACGTCGCCGACAAGGCGTCAGAGGTCAGCGTGCCGTGCGTTGTGAGTGGACGCATCGACCAGGCTGGTGATGCCGACGTATTCCGGTTCAAGGTCGATCGGAAGCAGACCCTCGTCATCGACGTGGCAGCGCGCACGCTCGGATCGCCCGTGGACGCCCTTCTTCTCATCGATGATGCGAACGGTAAACGTATCGTTGCAAACGACGACGGGAACGGGCGCGACGCGCGTATCCGTCGCGCGTTCGGCCCCGGAATTTACACGGCGACCGTCAAGGACCTGGTGGGCGCGGGGGGACGCGAGTACGACTATCAGTTCTCTATCGCACCGCCGACGGCGCCAACCCCGTCCTTCGCGTTGCGGTTTCTCCCCGACACTCCTCGTGTGGGTCGGGAGAGTCATCGCAAATTGTGGTGCCAGGCGACACGCTCCGGTGGCTTCAAGGGCGAGGTCGTCGTCACGTTCTCGGGGTTGCCGGTGGGTGTGGCCGCGTCACCGGTGACGCTCGGGCCGGTCAACGGCTGGACGAGCGTGTTCACCCTCTCCGCGTCTGCCGACGCGCCGCTCGGGTCGGCGCCGATCACCGTGACCGCCACGGGTCAGATCGGTGAGCAGAAGGTGAGCGTGCCGTGCGTGCCCGAGCGCGGGGGTGTGGCGCAACAGCAGGCTTACGTCACCGTTCTCGATCATCCTCCTGTCACCGTGAGACCGCTCGAGCCACCGTCGGCCGCGGAGCGACAGGGCTACGCTGACCAGCTGGTCGCGCTGCGGGCGGAGCTGGCGGCGCCGTCCGAGAAGGTCGCCGCCGAGCGCGCCTCCTGGGAGAAGGGCGTTCGGGACGCCAAGGCCTCGTGGGTGGTCCTCGAGCCGACGTCCATGAAGGCGGCGAAGGGCTCCAAGCTCGAATTGCTACGCGACGCTTCGATCCTCACCGGCGGAGTTGGCGTTCAGACCGACGCCTTCACGCTGGTCGCCGCGACCCATCTCGCGAACCTGGCGGCGTTGCGGATCGAGATGATCCCGGACGACGTGCTTCCCAAGCGCGGGCCCGGCCGCCAGCCCGGAAGCGGGAACTTCGTCCTGAGCGAGTTGAAGGTCACGGCTTCTCCCGCGGGTCGCCCCGGCGAAGCGGCTCCGGTCAAGTTGCAGAACGCGGCCGCTCGTTTTTCGCAGAACGGCTACGCCGTCGCGGCCGCGATCGACGGCAACCCGAGCACCGGTTGGGCCATGCATCCGCAAGAGGGGCGTGGGAACTGGGCGGTGTTCGATCTTGCCTCGCCGGTCGGGGACGCGGGCGGGACGCGTCTCGTCCTCACCATCGAACAGAACCACGGCGGTGAGCACCTGCTCGGTCGCTTCCGGGTGTCGGTCGCGCGGGCGCGGCTGGCGGGGGAGGGGCGCGCACTCCCCGAGCGGATCGTCGAGCTTGTACGCACCGATCCGCGGACGGAAGAGGCGGACAGGGAACTGGACAGGTGGTTTCGCGAGCATCAGTCCGAGCATCTGGCGACGATCCGTGCTCGCATCGAAGAACTCGAGTCGGGCTACGGTGGCGGGATCGCCATCGATCGACTGGACAAGATCCTCGACACGCAGACGCCCGAGTTGGCGGCTGCGCAGAAGAAGTGGGAGGCCGAACAGACCAAGAAGCTCACCCGCTGGACCCCGGTTTCGTTCACCTCGCTCAAGTCCGAGCAGGGCGTCCGTTTCGACAAGGAGCCTGATCACGTTGCCCGGGTGCGCGCCGCGGTCGGAGACACGGACACGTACACGGTCGAGGTCCACTCGGACGTGAGGCCCATCACCGGTATCCGGTTGGAGGCGCTGGCGGACAAGAAACTACCGGCGGGGGGTCCGGGGTTCGGAGTCAACGGGAACTTTGTCCTCTCCCGCATCCGTGTGCTCGCGTGGCCGGCATCGGATGCGTCCGCCGTGAAGCCCGTTCCGCTGCATCGCCCGCAGGCGTCGTTCGAGCAGGGCGGCTGGCCGGTGATCAACACGCTCGACATCGGTGACAACACGGGCTGGGCGATCGCGGGGCAGATCGGCCAGGACAACATGGCCACCTGGCAACTGAAGCAGCCGGTCGATCACGATGGCGGCGCGGCTCTTCGCCTCATACTCGATCACAAGTCGGTACATGCGCAGCACATCATCGGCCGGTTTCGCGTGTCGGTGACGTCGTCGCCGAATCCGGGGTTGGGGGATGGCAGCTTGCCGACGGACGTTGCCGACATCATCCCGATTTCCGAATCCGAACGGTCACCGACCCAGAAGGACCGGCTCTCCGCGTTCTACCGCTCCATCGCTCCCGAACTCGAGCCGGCCCGCAAACACCTGGCGGTCGTGCGTGCCCAACAGGCGCCCTATCCGCCGACGGTCGCGCGGGGAAAGAAGACCCGGCTCGCCGTTCGTATCGCACGCGAGGACGGCTTCAACGGTCCTGTGACGCTCACCCTCGAGGGCTTCAGCTCCGGCCGCGACGGCAAGGGCAACCCCAAGCTCATTGCCGCGAACATCAAGGCGCCGCCCAAGATCCTCGCGCCAGGGGAGGAGGTCGGCGTCATCGACCTCGAGCCGACCAACAAGTCCGAGCTGGGGACCCGGTTCGTCGTCATCCGTGCCGAGGCCAAGGTCGGCAAGGAGACCTCCGTCGAGTACAGCGCGCCCATTCCCTTGACCGTATCCAAGTAGGCCCAGCCCGGCGTCGTGTGTCAGGGTCGGTGCAGGGCGCGGCGGACGGCCCGTGCAACCCGCCGCGCGAGGGCCTTGCTGCCCTTCGGCTTGAAGTGGACATCAGCCTTCTTCTGGAGATTCTCCAGACGCGGTTCCGCAAACGCGAACAGGTCGTTCACCTCGATCCCGCGGTTCTTCATGATCTCGCGTGCGATCTGATTGTAGGTCTTCGGGTCGTCGGTGGCGCGGTAGGGACGGACACCGGAAGGAACGGGCGTCGTCGTGGCGAAGATGAGCTTCGCTCCGGTCTTTTTGAGTTTGGCGACGATCTCCGTGAGTTGCTTTTTGTAGACGTCCGGCGCCGCCTGGTATGGGTCGTTCGGGTCGTTCGAGTTCTTGCCCGTGTCCGCCTTCACCCGTTTCAGGTCGTGGAGGCCGAAGTTGAAGTGGATGACATCCCACTTGCCGCCGTGGGACCCGAGCCATGCGTCGACGCGGCGGACGCCGTGATTGGTGCCCTGGCAGTTCTCCGCGTTCTTGCCGTTGTTGCGTGTCGGGCGGACGACCATCGCCTCCTTCTCGAGGATGCTCTTGACCTCCTTGGTGTACCCGATGGAGATCGAGTCGCCGAGGATGAGGACACGCGGCAACGCGGGGTCGGGGACGGGATTCGGGGCCACAGGCGCGCGGTAGTCGAGGTTGTCGCGCGGGAGCTTGGCGCCCACCTTGGCCAGGTGCGTTACGAGTCTCTCGTCGAGCTGCTTCACGAGGGCGGGCCGCTTCTTTGAGAGGTCGGTCATCTCACCGAGGTCTTCGGCGAGGTTGAAGAGCTCGAACGTCGGCCCTTCGTACCGTTTGATGAGCTTGAATTTCCCGGAGCGGACGATGCTGTACGGGGACACGTTGCGGCCACGGTAGTGGGGGAAGTGCCAGAACACGGCGTCCCGTTGTACCGGTGCATTCGTCTTCACGTGCGCCGCCAGGGAGACGCCGTCCAGGTCGTGGCCCTCGGTTCGCGGAAGGCCGGCCAGATCCAGAATGGTCGGGAAGTAATCGACGCTCGTTGCAATAGCGGAGGACGTTGACTGTCTCGCGATGCCCGGCCCCTTGACGATGAGGGGTACGCGAACGCCGCCCTCGTACGGGAACCCCTTCCCCGAGCGCAGTGGTGCGTTGTGTGTCGGGCCAAGCAGCCCGCCGTTGTCGGAAGTGAAGATGACGTACGTGCGGTCCTGGACGCCGCATGCCTCCAAGGCGGCGGTGACCTTGCCCATGGCGTCATCGACGCTGTGCACCATGGCGGCGTACTTGGCGTTCTTCTGCCGCGTTTTCGGCCTGGATTCGTAGTGTGCTGTCAGATCGGGTTTCGCCTGGATGGGTGTGTGCACTGCGTAGTGGGCGAGATAGAGGAAGAACGGGCGGTCTTTGTTGCGTTGGATGAACGCGGCGGCCTCATCGCCCTCGCGGTCGGTGAGGTACTCGCCGGCCTTGCGCGGCTTCAGCGTCGGGATGCCCTCGATCCGTTGGTTCTTGTACGGATCGAAGTAGCTAGGCGGCTGGCCGAAGTCCCAGCCACCGAAGTTCTCCGTGAACCCCTGCCCTGTCGGCGCTCGCTCCGTGTGTCCGAGATGCCACTTACCGATGTGACACGTCGCGTATCCGGCGCCACGCAACATCTCCGCGATCGTGACCTCGTCCGTCTCCATCCAGAACGGGTTCGGCGGACACAAGAGCTTTCGATTCGCTCCTCCGACGTACTCGGTCGGGTTCTCCTGCGGGTTCTTTCCGGCGCGTCTCCAGCTGGGTCGCATCCAATCGGTGAGGCCGAGGCGGGCGGGGTAGCGGCCCGTCAGCACCGCCGCCCGGGTCGGAGAGCAAACCGCGCACGCCGCGTACGCGTCGGTGAAGCGCATGCCCGAAGACGCCAGCCGGTCGATGTGGGGTGTCTGGAAATACGTGCTTCCCTGGCACGTGAGGTCGGCCCATCCGAGGTCGTCAACGACGACGAGGACGACGTTCGGTCGCTGGCCGCTTGCTGTGCCAACGAGGATGGCAAACGAGAGGATGAGGATGCAACGCATCCGATCAGACTGCACTCGCGCCCGGATGTGGTCAACCGGTCATCTGCCCTCGGTCGAGAACAGACTTCAATCCCGCATCCTCAGCTTGATACGATCCGATATGGATCGTGGGCGTCAGGTTCGTGCAGCCACTCTTGCGTAGGGAGAGAGGATCGCCCTCATGGTCAGTCATCGTGCTCGCATTCGAGCAACCATCGTCGGATTGTGCCTGTTGACGTTCGTGGTCGGCGGGAGTTCGTGCAGCCGCGGCGGCTCTGCAGATCCGGTGGGAGTCGGCGCCCTCGTCGCCACGTCTTTTTTTGCGTTCCTGGACCCGTCGGGCGTCGTCAGTCTCCCGACGTTGTATGTCGATGAGGCGGTCACCTTCCGGTTCGACGGACCGATCGCGGCGGGCATCTTCGGCGGGTTTGTGGAGGACACCTCCGGCGCTCCCATGGAATTTCTCGGAGCCGGACCGACGCGGAACGGCGCCGTGCCGTACTACGCCTACGCCGATCAGGGGGCGGCGCACGCCTCGTTGCAGATGCGGGAGAATGCGCAGGGGTCGCCGTTGCTTGGGAGTTATGTGGTCGGTCGGCACCGTGACGCGCCCGACACGCTCGTGGTCGACCCCAGGGTCCTGACCGGGAACCCCTTCAGCCTTCCGCCGATTCTGGGCTATCCTCCGCAGCGCGAGTACACGTATCGCATCCCCACCGCCAATGGGATTGTCCTTGCGAATGGGGCCGTGGCTCAGCCCGCGGGCGTCGATCCTACGCAGCTTCCGATCGTCCTGGGGCCTCCGTCGCTTCCCGTACCGAGTCCGATCTTCACCGTCGGCTCGGCGCTGTCTCCGGACCCTGTCCCCCCCGAGGTCGTGTCGATTGAAGCCCTCGACGCTGGCGGGCAACCGGTCGCCGGGACAGCAAGCGATCCACTCCCTGCGCAGGGGGGACTCATCCGCATCACGTTCTCCAAGCTGATTGATCCGGCGTCTATCGACCCGCTCAGAAATCTGGTCGTCCGAAACCTGGACCTCGTGGCGACCGGTTCTTCCGGTTCCGGGCAACGCTTCGCAACGACAACATCCTGAACAGGTCGCAGCAGTACGACGCGCTTGTCGTCGCGCTCACCCTGGGGACGTAGGATGTCGGCGGAGACGTCGTGATCGATCCCCGTACTGTCGACAAGCTTGCGTTCGTCCACATCATGAAGACCGCGGGGTCTTACGTGGACCGGTATCTGTGCGACAAGGTGCTGGGGCGCCACACGATGCGGCGCTGGCGCAACCACGTCATCAAGAACTCGTGGCGGGACGGCCTCGACCGTGACTGGACCGAAGACGAGCTCCGTGGCTTTCTCGCGTTGACGGATCGCCGGATCTACGTTCACAACCATTCCGTGAGCTGGACCGAGGAGCTCATACGGGACTACGGCGACGCCGGGTATTGCACGTTCAGCTGGGTCCGGCATCCCGGCGACGCCCTGTGCTCCTTCTATCACTGGAGGATCGAGCAGGACGGCCCGCCCGTGGAATCCCTCGACGAGTTCGTAAGGGCACAGATCGACGCCGGTCGGCCGTGGGAGGTCCCATCCTGGTGGGAGCTTCTCGACTTCGTTGCGCCGTTTTCCCAGGCGGCCTTCGAGGCCTTCCTCACCTCGCGTTTCGGGGTCGGTGTGGATGACCCGAACCGCGTGAACAAGAGCGCCAACGAGGGGTACGACCACTACCGGGAGACCGGCGAGGTGTCGGACGAGACGCACGAGCTCCTGGAGGCCTCGCGCCACATGCGCATCTTCACGGAGATTTGCCACCGCGCTGGTTGACTGGCGTGATTTCGGCGCAGTGCACCTACGCCGGGTCTATCGCGCGACGATGGTCGGTCCGTTGTCGGGCGCGACGCCGCCTTCCTCGCTGACGATCAGCTTTGCGTACCTGTCGAAATCTTCCTCGGCGCCCGCCTTGTCGCCCAACTGGGAGCGGACATGGGCGCGTTGGTAATACGCTTTGGTGTAGTCCGACCGCAGCTTGATGGCCCGGTCGAGGTCGCGCAGCGCGGCTTCGAGGTCGCCGTTCAGATGATGGGCGAATCCCCGATTGCTGTAGAAATTCGCGGCTTCACTGTCGATCCTGAGCGCGCAGCCGTAGGCAACCAGGGCGCTGTCCACGTCTCCTGTGAGTTGGAGCGCGACGCCGAGGTTGTTGTGGTAGTGCGGGTCCGTGGCGCATAGCGCGAGCGCTTGCCGTAGATCCGCTACCGCCTCGGGGAGGCGGCGTTCGCGGATATGGATACACCCACGGTTGTTCCAGGACACGGAGTTATTGGGATCGATGGCGATGGCCCGATCGTAGTCGGCATGGGCACCGTCGAGATCACCCTGTGCATGGCGCTGGTAGCCCCGTTGGGTCAACGCGCGGGCGGCTTCACTTCCAGCGGGGCGGGTCGTCTCACAGGCGGACAGCAACGAGGCCAGCGCGACGACGGTTAGCAAGTTCTTCTTCATCATGTCGTGTAGAT